>JBGTIB010000065.1:0-7075 GCA_041745875.1 Flavobacteriales bacterium
ACCGGCTGTAGATGTGTGGGTGGCATACGCCAATCCATCGGAGCGGGTGATGCATCGCTCGCCGGGCAGAAAGCCAGCGCTCTCGCTTCCTGGATCAGGACCTGGCCGGCACGCAGGTCCATCACCGCGGAGACCAATTCATCGGTGGGGTACAATGCTCCATCCACCTCGAAGTGGGGTGTTTCCCCGGGCTTGGGGAACGCGGCGCTCAGATAGCCTTCGGTACGGTAGCCCACACCGAGTCCACTGCGCACATACCACCCTTCGGAAATACGCAGGATACCAGGGCGCAACTGCCCCACCGGCCGCGTGAAGGTGAGCGGCAACAAATGGCTGTGGTGCCCGGCGTCGTTGAGAATGATGGACATGCCTGCGAAGGTAGTCAGGGTGATACCTTGGCCGCATGATCTACGAATTCGACGGCTACAGACCGGTGGTGCATCCTTCGGCCTTTGTGCATCCCCAAGCCGTTGTCACGGGCAATGTGGTGATCGGAAGTGATGTGTACATCGGCCCTGGTGCGGCGCTGCGCGGCGATTGGGGCGAGATCGTGGTAAAGGACGGTTGCAACGTGCAGGAGAACTGCACCATCCACATGTTCCCAGGTGTGAAGGTGGTGCTGTACGAAGGTGCGCACATCGGCCATGGCGCCATCATCCACGGGGCCACCGTGGGTCGTAACAGCCTGGTGGGCATGAACGCGGTGTTGATGGACAATGTGGTACTGGGCGACGAATGCGTGGTGGGAGCGTTGAGCTTTCTGCCTGCGGATAGTGTGTGGGCACCGCGCCAGGTGATCGTGGGTAACCCGGCAAGGGTGGTGAAGGCAGTGAGCGATGAAATGCTCGCATGGAAGACCGAAGGCACGAAGCTCTACCAACAGTTGCCTGCCACGTTACATGCCACGCTTAAGGAATGTGAACCGCTGCGGGCGGTGGACAAGTCACGGCCACCGATCACGGCGAAGTACAGGACCTGGACCCGGACGCGCGGCCCGGAGCAAGAGTAGGTCCGACCACGAACGTTGGTTCGGCACCGGCTTTGTGCGTGCAGCGAGCAAGCACACCAGGCGTGATGATCTTTCGCTCGGGAAACATTCACAGGAAGCGAACGTTGGAACGCCCTGCATCATGGGGACCTACACCGAAACAGATATCTCGATCGGGCATATTCTGCTCATCGACGACGAGGATGATTGCAATTTCGTTACGAAGCTTGTGCTGCAGAAGGCAGGCTTTCGGGGCAGGCTGACCTGCTTCACGGATGCGATCGAGGCACTGGCGTTCATGCGCTCGGGGCAGGATATCCCGGATGTGGTCTTCGTCGACATCAACATGCCCCGCATGAACGGATTCGAATTCCTGGCGACCTGTGAGGTGGAAGGCTTGTTGCCCAATGACCGAAGTACGGTGATCATGTTCTCCAGCAGCAACCGACCGGCCGATCTGGACAAGGCGATGTCCTACCGATCGGTGATCGGTTATGTGGAAAAGGCCCTCACCCAGGAGAGCTATGAGCAAGTAGTGAAGGACCATGCACGTGCACAGGCACAGCGTAACGCATTCAAACCATGAAAAAGATCCTCATCATCGAAGACGAGACGATCATCTCCTTCGGCTACCGACTTCAGTTGGAGCGGATGGGATTCGAGGTGATCGGCACGGCCCGTAGCAGCGCTGAGGCTGAAGAGCAGCTTCGCGAACAGCGACCCGACCTGATCATCATGGATATCTATCTGAAAGGTGACAAGAACGGACTTGAGCTTGCACAGGAGATCCATGCGCAGGATCCGATCCCGATCCTCTTCCTCACGGCAAGTACGAAACCCGAGGTCATCTCTGCCATCCGGCAGCTCAAGGAGTGCCACTATCTGTCCAAGCCGATCAATTCCGACAGTTTGGAGGATGTGCTGCGCCGGTTCGCCCAACACGTGAGTTGATCCACCATGGTCGACCCCTTGAAGGCCAGCAGCGAACAGGCCGAACGCCTTCACCGATTCGCGCACGACATCCGCAATCGCCTGTCGGGCATGAACCAGATCGTGCACATGCTCGCAGCCCCCGAACCGGGCACCGACCCGGCGGAACTGTCCTTGTTCGGCGAACAACAGTTCTTCAAGGCCATGCGTGCCACGGAGATCCTGTTGGACGACCTCGGCGTGGACCGCAGTGTGGATCTGTCCGTCCGCGTACCGGTGGATCTGGCACAAGTGGTCCGCGAAGCATATGCGAACGTGGGCTACCGGTTCGAGCGCAAGGAACAGGAGACCGTCATGGAACCGGCCGAGCACATCGTGGTGCAAGGTGACGCCAAGTTGCTCACCGATCTGGTGGCCGCACTGCTCACCAATGCGGCGAAATTCACACCCAAGGGTGGGCACATCACCGTTCGTTTGCGCGCGCGTGATGGGCAGGCCCTGCTCGAAGTGCGCGACGATGGCGTGGGGCTGAGCCCTGCCGATCTTGACCGGATCTTCGTGCGCTACGCCTGGCTCGACAGCCGCAGCACGGACGGAGAGCCACAGGGTCGGAGCACCTTGTCACGGGCCGCACAATGGGCCACAGCGCACGGTGGTGGTCTAACGGTCACCAGTGAAGGTCCGGGACAGGGCAGCAGCTTTACGCTGCTACTGCCGCTCGCCGATTGAAGCGGATCGCTACGCTTCTTCGTCCACAAGCGCGATGAAGCGCGCCACCCTTTGTCCCTTGTTGTTCATGGCAAGGTTGAATTCCACGGGATCGTTGATGCGAAGGTCCTCGAAGGCGGCCTCCTGGAGGTCGTCGTAGCGGAAGAACAGGTTGTTGTCGGGATAGCGGATGAAGCCGTAGCCGTTCATCAGGCTCATGATGGTGCTTCTATGGCGTTCGTCATCGACCAATACCGGTGCAGGCCGCTCCACGCCATCCACTTCAAGTTCACGGATCTCGCGCACCACGAACAACTCGCGCACCACCTCATCATCCTCCTTCAACCCTTCCTCGATCAGGTCGTGCATCGGAAGCGGGTAGCTCACCTCGTTCCACAGGTCCGTACTGGTCTTGGTGGTCTGCATCTCGCCACTTTCCTGGTCGGTGAATTCGAAGTCCCAACCGAGGAGCATGGTCTTGCACCCGAGGGCATGGAGTTTGCGAACCAGCGGCACATGATCGCCATCAGAGGCCACCAGTGCAACGATATCGTAGCGCTTCAACATACAAAGCTCATAGGTCTCCAAGGCCATCAACACATCGATGCCCTTCTCGCGTTTCCGTCCCATCATGTCCTTCACGGGGAGGTAATGCGTTTGCACACCGTTGTACATGAGCACATCGTCGAAGACCCGGTCGTAGTAGAGTTGGTTGGGCTTTTCGTTGGCCTCCCGGGCGGTGAACCGCCCCCTGAAGAAATGGGAATCGATGATGTGGCAGAGGTTCGGGGTGGTACCCTCCTTCTCGGCCACCATGTGCTTCACGAAATCGTGCAAACCGCCGATGTGCAACCTGCGGCGGTGGCTGTGCACATAGTTGTAGTAGTTGCTGACGTGGGTGAAATAACTACCGTCATAGAATACCCCCACCTTCAGTGCCGGACTGCCGTTGATGCGATGTGTCATGGATCTTCATTGTATAATGGGACAAAGGTAGTGGGCCATGCATGAGGGCCTTGCCGCTAACTTTCACGCCGTGCGCCATCGTTGCATCCACCTTCTTCTGCTCCTGATGCCTTTCGCTGCGAGTTCGCAGGATATGGCCATGGACAGCACGACGGCCCTGGGTTTCTCACGGGCGTTGAGCATTCCGATGAATGCTGTTCGCATGTACGATCGGGCCATGGAGGCCTGGACATGGACCTTCGGGAAGGAGCCGGGTGCCACCTTGAAACGGCACGATCGGGACCAGGGCGTGATAGAGGGTACTGCGCGCATACCATTCCGATCGTCCATGCTTACGGGCCGCGAGGAGACCATGGGGATCCTGCAATACCGGATCACGATCCATGTCCGTGCCGGAGAGTGCCGGACCGTGGTGAGCGAGGTGGTCCATACGGGGAACCGGAGCACGGCACGGGGGGGCATCCATTTGGGCACGCTCACGCGGGGGCAGATGCCTGCCGGTCGGGTCGGTGGCCTGGGCCGTGGCAATGTTGTTCGCCTGCATGGCGAAATGAAGACCACCGCCACCGAGCGCATCAACACCGTGATCCAGGCTTTCGAATCGCGCATGCGCGCCTATGCCGAACCATGATCGGACGCACCCGCGTAACCCGGTTTCCCGGGGTGCGTTGAAAGGGGCCGACCATGTCAGCCCGCCACATCACCACCTGGATAAAATGGCCCATGGTGGCCACGGTACTCGCCGCCGTCTTCATCGCTTATGGCCTGGACCTTTCGAGCCGTGCCCACAAATTGCAATTGCGCATCGCCCAACATGTCGCGCTCCTGGAAGAGCTGGGGCAATTGAGCGAAGGCCTGAACCATTTGGGGCTGGTGCATCGGGTGGACCTTCACAGCGGACAATATCAGTGGAGCACGGAACTGGAGCGTTTGCGCATCACGGCCAATACGATCCAAAAACGTTTCGGGAACGCACCCGGCATGGCCGAACTGCCTGATCAGCTCGCGCTCCATTTGCACCGTACCGATTCGCTGCACCGCGAGGCCATGGTCTCCTCCAATACCATTTCGAGCCAACAGGCCTTCGACGCGATGTTCCATCTGATGCTGCAACGCACACAAAAGGTGGTGGATCGCACGGCACGATCCGTTCATGAGCAGGGCATCGGGGCCGAGGCGGAACAACTCTCCGCCCACTGGAACGAGGCGCGCATCCTGCTGGTGACCGCGTGCCTGTTGGCCGTGGTGCTGGCCTGGCTGGCCGGGGTCAGCAATCGTCTTCTGCGCGACAGTCGTACCCGATCGATGCAACTGGTACAAGCCAAGCGGAAACTGGAGGAGAGCCACCGCGAACTGCGCGAGACCATGCTCAGCAAGGAGGAGAAGGAAGTGATGATCAAGGAGATCCACCACAGGGTGAAGAACAACCTGCAGATCGTGAAGAGCCTGATCCGGTTCCAGATGGACCAGGTGCAGGATGAGCGCACTGTGGAACTCTTCAACGAATGCGTGAACCGGGTGAGCGCCATGGCCCTGGTGCACGAACAGACCTACCTGAGCAAGGATCTCGCGAACATCGATGTGAACAGCTACCTCACCCACCTCACGCGCGATCTGTGCCATGCTTACACCGTGGACACCCAGTTGACCCTCGACATCAGGATCGAGTTGGAGACCCTCGGTGTGGATACGCTCATACCGCTGGGTCTGCTGATCAACGAAGTGATCTCCAATTCCCTGAAGTACGCATTCAAGGGCCGCAGCCATGGCACCATCATGGTACACCTTTCCGGGAACCAGCATGGCCTCTACCTGCGCATCGGTGATGACGGGGTGGGTATCCCCGACCGCGAGCGCTGGGAACGGCCACAGAGCCTGGGTATGGAGCTGATCCATACCCTGGCAGGCCAGTTGGATGCGCGCATAGAGCTCGGCCCGGGTCCCGGTGCCGTATACGAGCTTTCCTCCATGGAACAGGAGCGGCGGAAACGCGCCTGAGCCACGCCCCACCGTCAGTCCCGATCCGGCCCGGTGCGCACCATGCGCTATCGCTACCTCCTTCTGAACCACTACTTTCGGCGCGATCGGGACCCAACGACCCTTGATCCCCGCCATGACCAAGCTCCATTACTTCGCTCTTCCGCTCGCCGTGCTCGCCACTCAAGCCTGCGACGAGCCAGAACCAGAAATGACCACCAGCCTCATCGTTTACCCCGAGACACTTCAAGATCCCGCCACCGGGGATACCCTGCATGGCACCTGGGTGCCCGACCCCTACCGCTGGTTGGAGAACGACACCAGCGCTGAAACAGCCGATTGGGTGACGCGCCAGAACGAGGTGACACAGGCCTACCTCGCCGACATTCCGTTCAAAAGTGATATCGCAAAGCGCTACGAGGAGTTGTACAACTACCCCAAGGTGAGCGCTCCACGCCAGGTGGGCGACCTCGTGTTCCAGTACCGCAACAGCGGCCTGCAGAACCAGTTCGTGATCTATGTGCGAAAGGGGCTCGATGGCGAGGACAAGGTCTTCATCGACCCCAACGAGGTGGATCCCGAAGGCACCACCAGCATCAACCTCAACGGAGCGAGCAAGAACGATCGCTTCCTCGTGGTGAACACCCAAAAGGCGGGCAGCGACTGGCAGGAAATGGAGGTGTGGGACCTGACCACCATGAACAAGTTGGATGACAAGCTGGAGTGGGTGAAGTTCAGCAGTGCCAGCTGGTACGGCGATGGCTTCTTTTACAGCCGCTTCCCGGCCGTTACCAAGGGCAGTAAGTTGAGCGTGGCCAGCCTGGGCCAGATGGTATACTACCACAAGGTGGGCACGCCGCAGAGCGACGACATCCTGATCTGGAAGGACGAGAAGAATCCCGATCGTTACGTAGGTGTGAGCACCACCGAAGGCGAGGAGTTCGCCACATTATACATCAGCACCGGCACCGATGGATTCGAGCAGTACTTCCACGACCTACGCAAGGGCGGCCTGCCAAAACCCGGCACCAAGTGGATCCCCCTGCAACAGGGCTTCGACTCCAAGACGAGCATTGTCGATTATGATCACAAGCGCGATCGTCTGTTGGTCCGCACCAACGTGGATGCACCCAACTACCGTCTGGTGGCCGTGGATCCCGCCGCACCCGCAAAAGAGAGCTGGGTGGATGTGCTCCCCCACAAGGACCATTTGCTGGAAAGCGCCGGGCTCGTGGGCGGACAACTGTTCGCCGATTACCTGCAGGATGTGACCACCCGCATCTACCGCTATGATCCCGATGGCAGCAACGAACGTGCGATCGAACTGCCCGGACTTGGCAGCGCGGGCGGCTTCGGCGGTAAGCGCGACGACATTTACACCTTCTACAGCTTCACCAATTTCACCGACCCCGGCACGATCTACAAGTACGACATCGTCACGGGCAGGAGCGAGATCTTCTTCCGCCCCGAGTTGAAGTTCGATCCCGATCAATACGAGACCAAACA
>JBGTIB010000066.1:0-9911 GCA_041745875.1 Flavobacteriales bacterium
TATCCATTAGACTTGTAATACCTATCCCCCGAACAACCCATCCCCATGACCAAGAACCCGCCCATTTTTCCGCCCCAGGACCCCACGTTCAAAATGCCCTTCTTCTACAGTTCGCTGTCGTTGATATGGACGTACTACTGGGTGGATGCCAAGCTGGTGCTTCCCTTGCTGAAGGAGACCCGCCTGAAGCCAGCACGCTTCAGCGATCCCGCTGCCAAGGGCATGGCGCTGATCTCGCTCAACTTCCAGAACTATGGCGCGCACCTGGGCATGGCCGTGGCGCCCACCAACGAGATCGAGTTCAACGTACACTGCTATCCCGAGAAGCACGAGGCCGAAGTGCCCGTGATGGCCCTGGCCGAATACCTCAGCGGCATGGACCAGACCAAGCTGATCGGCGAGATGCGCCTGCACGTGCCGGCCGACAATGCCATCGCCGTACAGGCAGGCATCAAGTGCTTCGGCGAGCGCAAGTTCCTCACCACCTTCAACTACATGGTGCCCACGCCCGATGCACCCACTGTGAGCACCTGGAACTACACGGTGTACGACCCCAGCTACGAAGGGGACCCCACGCGCGCCATCTACACCCTGGCGGCGGACCTCACGAACATCCCCAGCACGCTGGGCAATGCGTCGCCACTCACCCTGTACAGCCTGCTGCCGGGTGGCCCCAACCGGCCGCCGGGTGGCAAGGACATGGACCTGATCGGTTCGCGCTGGAACATGTTCGGCATGTACCAGGAGTACCTCAACCTCTCCAAAGCCGAGCAGGCGAAGTTCAAGATCACCTTCGGTAAAAGCGACCACCCCATGGCCAGGGACCTGCGGGCCGTGCTGGGCAAAGCACCCAAGGTGATCGCCGCGCGCCTCTTCGTTTCGCCACCCGCCGCTGCGGAGAACCGGCCCTTCTATGTGGACATGGGGGCAAAGGGGCCGATGGCGAAGAAGGCAAAGAAGAAGTGACGTGCTCGGCTTTCCCGCACTGATCACCTGGCACCTTCACCGGAACCACTGACCATGTACTACCCACCAGACACCTCCGGACAATTCCTCGCACTCTCCTCGGTACTCACCGGTTTCAATACCACTGAACTGCAGGCCACCGGTGTGGCGGGCCAGCTGTGGGGCACATTGGAGCGGATCATCGGTGTGCCCATCATGGGCGAGATGCTCTCGTTGGCAGGCCGCCACTTCGCCAAGGCGAATTCGCTGGAAGAACTGGAAGCCATTTTCAAGAAGGGCCTGATGGCCGATCCCAAGTTCCAGCCCATCGCGCAGCGCATCATCGGCATGTGGTACACCGGCGTGTGGTCGCCCATGCCCAGTGCCTGGAGCGATGTGCATGGTGGCAACACCAATGACGGCACCTTCGTGATCTCGCCTGCCGTGTACCGCGCGGGACTGGTGTGGCCTGCCTTCGGAAGTCACGCGCGATCCACCAACCCGGAGGGCTACGGCGCCTGGGGAGAACCACCGCTTGTGCCCGTGAACACCAACCCGCCCAAGGAATGAGCAAGGCAAAACCGATCAAGGAGCAGTATGATGTAGTGATCGTGGGGGCTGGTGCTTCGGGCGCCATCGTGGCCCTGGAACTCGCCAAGCAGGGAAAGAAGGTGCTGATCCTGGAGGCTGGTCGTGGCACCCGCGATGACGAGGAAGGGTGGACCGCCGCCACGGAGATCTTCCAGAGCGCTGTGGCCAAAGTGCCCAACGCCGCCTTCCCACCCACGCAGAACGCGCCGCAGCTGGATGTGCTGCAGTTCCACAACATCCAGAAGGGTGTGCCCGATAGTGCAGGCTACGCCGTGCAGCACGGCCCGCAGCCCTTTGCCAGCGACAACAACCGATCGAAGGGCGGCACCACCCTGCACTGGCTCGGCATCGCGCTGCGCATGCTACCGAACGACTTCAAGATGAAGACCCTCTATGGCCACGGCGTGGACTGGCCGATCGGGTATGACGACATGAAGCCTTACTACGAGCTGGCCGAGCGCGAGCTGGGCGTGGCGGGCGATGTGGACGAGTACTGGATCCCCGTGAAGGACAAGAAGAAGTACTGGGGCGATTACGTGTACCCCATGAAGAAGACGCCCGACAGTTTCGTGGCGAAGCAGTTGAAGAAGAAGGTGGAGAACATGAAGGTGGAGCTGCTCGGTGCGGAGTACACCATCCATGTTACGCCCACGCCGCAGGCCCGCAATGGCGACCCCAACCCCGACTACAAGGATCCCGTCACCGGCAAGACCGTGGGCTACGAACCCACCGGCACGCAACAGGATCCGTTGCGGGGCCAACGCTGCCAGGGCAATGCGAGCTGTGTGGGCATCTGCCCGGTGCAGGCGAAATACTCCGCGTTGCGCACCCTGAACCGGGCACAGGATGCCGGCAGGAAGAAGGGCGTACCCGTCACGATCAAGAACCAGTGCGTGGCATCCAAGGTGGTGATAGACCCCAAGACGAAGCGTGTTACCGCGATCGAGTACATCGGCTACGAGCAGGACGGCTTCACCCAGGCCACCTTCAGCGTAACGGCTTCCATCTTCGTGCTGGCCGCGCACAGCATCGAGAACGCCAAGCTGCTGCTGATGAGCAATGCCGCCAACAGCAGCGACCAGGTGGGCCGCAACCTGATGGACCATCCCACCATGCTCACCTGGGGCTTGATGAAGGAGCCCGTGTGGCCCTTCCGCGGACCCGGCCAGACCAACGCCATCACCACCTTCCGCGATGGTCCCTTCCGCAAGGACATGGCGGCCTTCGTGCTGCCCATAGACAACTGGGGCTGGGTCTGGAGCGCCTTCGCACCCGAGGCCAACGTGGGGCAGTGGGTGGCCGGTGGCATGTTCGGTACGCAGTTGCGGCAAACGGTGGCGCACGATGTGTCCCGGCAGATCTGCCTGCAGTGGGAATTCGAGCAAACGCCGGATCCGGAGAACCGCGTCACCATTGATCCACAGTTCCTGGATCCGCTCGGGTTGCCGCGCCCCATCATCCGCTATTCCATTTCCGACTACGTGCGCAAGGGCATGGAAGAGGCTTTCAAGCTGAGCCAGAAACTCTTCAAGAAAGCGGAGATCAAGGACGCCACCCAGTACCTGCCCAGCGATGTGGTACACATCGCGTACAACGGAAAGGGCTATTCCTACCGCGGCTGTGGGCACATTGTGGGCACGCACCGCATGGGCAGCGATCCCAAGCATTCCGTGACCGACAGCTGGCTGCGCTGCTGGGACCACAAGAACCTCTTCCTGGTGGGTTGCGGCGCCCTGCCCACCTTCGGCACTTCCAACCCCTCGCTCACCATGGCGGCCTTGTCGTTCCGCGCTGCGGAAGCCATCCTCAAGGACCTGCAACAGCACACATCCAAGCCGCGATGAACTTCAAACACAAGTTCAGGGATCTCGTCCGCACCACACAGCCAGCGGAAGGCGCCGCCACCCTGCCGCTCACCAAGCTCGTGCGGCCCGTTGCCATCCCCGATGCACAGTCCTTGCGCGAGCACCTGCAGGTGGCGCTGGAGCTGGAGCTTTCCACCCTGCCGCCCTACCTCACGGCCCTGGCCTCCATCCCGGAAGGCACCAATCTGGAGGTGGCCGGCCTGGTGCGCAGCGTGATGATGGAGGAGATGCTGCACATGATCCTGGCGGCGAACATCCTCAACGCCATCGGTGGCGATCCCGTGCTGGCGCGCAAAGGCGTGGCACCGGCCTATCCCACCACGCTGCCCGATAGTGATGGCTCCTTCCAAGTGAGCCTGCAACCCCTGAGCATCGCGGCCCTGCAGACCTTCATGCGCATCGAGCTGCCCACGCCCAAAGGCACACCGGCCAAGGCGGATGGTTACAACACCATCGGCCAGTTCTACGCCGCGATCATGGAGGCCATCGTACGCCTCTCCAAGACGGGCGCCATCCGTTTCGATCACCATCCGGAACGCCAGGTGTCGCCCAGCGACTACTACAATGGCCATGGCAAGGTGGTGCGTGTACACGACTCCTACTCGGCGATCGAAGCATGCAAGGAGATCATCCACCAGGGCGAGGGCATGGACAGCGGGATCTACGAGCAAGGCCACACGATCGATGGCGTGGGCTACGAGCTGGCCCATTACTACCGCTTCATGGAGATCAACCTGGGCCGCCGCTTCCGCCCGGGCGATACACCCCAAAGCGGACCCACCGGCGCAGAACTCCCCATGGATTGGAGCAGCGTGAAGAACATGGTAAGCAACCCGCAGGTTGGCTGGTTCGCGCCCGGCGATCCGCGCCGCACGCTGATGGAGGAATGCAACCACAGCTGGCTGATGCTCCTCCGCGAACTGGAACAAGGCCTGCGCGGCGATCAACAAGGCCTCAAGCGTGCCGTGCCCTGGATGCTGCGCCTGAAACTACAAGCCCAGAACCTGATGAACGTGCCCAGCGGGATAGGGGATACCATGCTGGGGCCGAGCTTTGAACTACCGGACTAAGTCGCCGAGCAGTTCCCTGGCACGCACCACATCCGGCGTGTTCTCACCGCCTTCAATGCTGCCAAGCACCTCCTGCAACTCGGCCACCAGCGTGGCGTGCTCCCCGTTGGCATGGCCCAGTTCGAGCTGGCTCGTGATGGCGCGCAGTTCCAGTGAGCGCGCGCCCTGCCTGCGGGCGGTGACGCGGGCTTCCTGGAAGCGGACCATGGCCTCCTTGGGGTCGGTGCCCCAGGCCAGTTCCATGGCGCCGCTCATGCGGATGCGTTCGGCCTCCCAGTAGCGTTCGTCGCGCTCGTACATGAAGGTGCGAGCGCGGGTGATGGCCTCCATGGCGCGGGTGGTCTCGCCGGCGCGCAGGTAGGTGTCCGCCAACAGGCTTAGGAAGTAGCCGCGGCCGAGGTTGGAGCCGTTCTCCTTCCAGTGCTCCAGGCCGGTGTTGATGCGGTCCACCTCCTCCAGCGGTCGGCCATCCAGCACCGCGGCGGCCCAGCCACCCATCACGCCGTTCCAGCCGATCCAGAAGGGGAAGCCGTGCTGCGTGCAATGTGCGGTGGCGCGTTCGGCCAGGTGGCGCACGCGTTCGGCATCGCCAATGAACTGCGCGAGCCAGGTGGCGAAGCTCCAGGCCAGGGCAATGGAGAAGGGGTGCTCCAGGCGTTCGGCGAGCGCGATGGCGCGTTCGCTTTCCTCGCGGGCCTTGTCCGGGAAACCCTGCATCCACAGGATCCACGAGCGGTAGCTGCGGCAGGTCACGCGCGGGTCCACCACGTCGTAGATGTCGCGGATCAAGGTGGTGCTGTCCGCTTCATCACCGGTCATGTCGATCACGCTTTCCACATGCTCACGCGCCTCGCGGAAACGGCCACGATAGAACAGGGTGGCACCCAAGGCACGGTGCGCGGCGATGAGGAAAGCTTCGCTGTTCTGGCTGCGCGCCAGTTCCAGCAGTTCACTGCCCTGCCTGGTGGCGGTGTCGTATTCCGCGCGCAACATGTGCAGGCGCCACAGCCCGTAGCGCGCCTGGAAGAGCTGGCCCGGCGTGCCGAACTGCTCGCAGAGGTCGCGGGCGTGGGAATAGGTCTTCTCCACTTCGCGTGCACCGTAGCCGCGCGTGGCGGTGAGCGAGGCACCCAGCCCGATCAGCAGGCGGATCTCCAGCTGCCACCGCTGACCGCTGTCGGTAAGCTTGCGCACCTGTTCCAGACCGCGCTCGTAGTGGACGATGGCCTCCGCATGTGCGGAATGCGCCGAGGCCTTGTCACCCGCGCGCTGCAGGTAGGGGATGGACTGCCAGGCGAGGTTGGCCTTGCCGTAGTGGTAGGCCAGCATCTCGGGTTCCACCTCCACCACTTCCGGGAAGTGCTCCTCCAAGGCGTGCGCGATCAGGCGGTGGCTGTGCTGCCTGCGGCTCTTCACCAGCGAGCGGTAGGCGGCCTCCTGCACCAACGCGTGCTTGAAACTGTAGGTCTCCTGCGGCGCATGCTCCACCAGGTCGATGATCTCCGCTTCCACCAGTTGCTCCAGGTGATGCCGCAGCACGATGTCCTCCAAGGGATACACGTAGCGGATCAGTTCAAAGCTGAAGGCACGGCCGATCACGGCGGCGATCTGGGCGATCTCCTTCACGGCCGCCAGTCGGTCCAGGCGCGCCATCAGCGAGTCCTGCAGCGTGGTGGGAATGGCCAGTGGCGGCAGTGGTCCGGCCAGCTCGTAGCGGTCGCCGCGCTCGTTCAGCAGACCCGAGCCGATGATCATCTTGGTGAGTTCCTCGGTGAAGAGCGGCACGCCATCGGCACGTTCGGTGATCTGTTGCAGCACCTCCTCGGGCAGTTCCTTGCTGCGCGCCACATGCCTGCACAGCACGCGCGTTTGCGCGGCGTCCAGGCGGGGCAGGTCGATCACACGCAGTTGGGCGTTGCCGGTCCACGGCGTCTCGAACTCGGGCCGGCAGGTGAAGAGCATCATCATGCGGTGCGCGCCGATGGTGTCCACCAGTTCCTTCAAGGTTTCCAGCGTGGTGGGGTCTACCCAGTGCAGGTCCTCCACCACGAAGAGCAGCGGCTGCTTCTGTGCGCGGTCGTACAGGATGCGTTTCATGGCATCCATGTAGCGGCGCCGTTGTTGGGCTGGCGGCAGGGGCGAAGGGGTGTAGCCTGCTTCCGGCGGCAGGGAATGGAAGGCGCCGAAGATGGGTAGCGCCTCCTCCGGATCGTGGCCGTATTGCACCAGCATGCCTTCGATCTTGCGCAGCTTTTCGCGCGGCGCATCGTGGCGGTCCAGCTTCAGCACCACCCGCTCGATGAGGTCGATGTACGGGTACATGCTGGTGCTCTGGTGGTAGGGCGAGCACTGGCAGGGGGTGAGCCAGGCATCGCTCCTGTCGGCCACATGCTCCTTCAGCATGTTCACCAGGCGCGACTTGCCCATGCCGCCTTCGGCATTGATCAGCACCGCGCGGCCTTCACCGGCGCAGGCCTTTTCCCATTCCTCCTGCAGGATGGCCACCTCCTCGTCGCGACCGGTCAAGGGGGTGAGGGTGGCCCTGCCTGCCGCTTCCAGTCTGCCGCGTGCGGTGCTTTCGCGCGTCACCTGGAAGATCTCCATGGGCTGCGCCACGCCTTTCAGATCGTGTGTGCCGATGCTCTGCGTAGCGAAGAAGCCCGTGATCATTTCGTGCGTGACAGCGCTCACCACCACGGTATCCACTTCCGCCGCACCCTGCACCCGAGCTGCGATGTTCAGTGTTTCGCCCAGGGCCATCTGTTCCCAGTTGCCCGCGCGGTCGTCGCCCACGATCATGGGGCCGGTGTGTATGCCCACCCGCACCGAAAGGCTCACGTTCAGTTCGCGTTGCAGACGTTCGTTCAGTGCTGCGATGCTTTCGATCACCGCCAGTCCGGTGCGCACGGCACGGTGTGCATCATCTTCGTGCGCCTTGGGGTAGCCGAAGTACATCAGCACGCCATCGCCCAGGTAGTTGGCCACGGAACCTTCGTAGCGTTCGCACACCGCGCGGCACACGGCGTAGTACTCGTGTACGGCCGTGTTCAGGTCCTCCGGATCCAACTGTTGCGAGAGCTGCGTGAAGGAGACCAGGTCGCTGAAGATCACCGAGAGCTGGCGCTGTTCGGCATGGCTGGTATCGGGGCCTGCTGGTTTCTGCGGAAGCGCAGGAGCCACGGCCGTGGGAGGAACAGCTATTTGTGGCGGGGGCGTATTGCCCAAGGGCGTACCGCAGCCGTGGCAGAAGCGCGCCTCGGGCAGCACCGCTATTCCGCAGGAGCCACAACTACGTGCTGCAGCTGCCCCGCATTGGGCGCAGAACTTCGCGCCGGCCGGGTTCTGGCTATGGCATTGGGCGCATTCCATCCGGCATCACCGGTTTGCGTGCGCCCCCCTCATAGGCCGATGATCACCGCCTTCGATTCGGTGTACAGTTCGAGTGCCTCGCCGCTCATCTCGCGCCCCCAGCCGCTTTCCTTGTAGCCACCGAAGGGCAGGGCGCTGTCGAACACGTTGTAGCAGTTCACCCACACGGTGCCGGCGCGGTAGGCCTTGGCGATGCGGTGGGCCTTGCTTACGTCGTTGGTCCACACACCGGCGGCAAGGCCGTAGGGCGTGTCGTTGGCGCGTTGCACCAGGTCGGCCTCGTTGGTGAACGGTTCGGCCACCAGCACCGGGCCGAAGATCTCCTCGCGCACCACGCTCATGTCGGGCTTGGTGTTGGTGAGGATGGTGGGTTCCACGAAGTAGCCGCGATCGCCGATGCGCTTGCCGCCGGTCACGAACTCCGCACCATCGCGGCGCCCGGCATCGAGGTAGCTGGTCACGCGTGCCAGTTGCTCCTCGCTTACCAGCGGCCCCATCTGCGTGTCGGGATCCAGGCCGAAACCGAGCTTGATCTGCTGGGCGTGCTCGGCGATGCCGTCCACCACCTGGTTGAACACGTCCTTCTCAGCGAAGAGACGTGTGCCGGAAATGCAGCACTGGCCGTGGTTGAAGAATACCGCGTTGGCAGCACCGCTGATGGCCGCCTTCATGTCCGGCGCATCGCGGAAGATCACGTTCGGCGACTTGCCGCCCAGTTCCAGGCTCACCTTCTTCAGGTTGCCGGCGGCGGCGTTCACGATCAGCCTGCCCACTTCGGTGGAACCGGTGAAGGCCACCTTGTCCACATCGTCGTGGGCGGCGAGGGCGGCACCGGCCGTTTCACCATAGCCGGTAATGATGTTCACCACGCCATCGGGCACCCCGGCTTCGATCATCAGTTCGCCCATGCGCAGTGCGGTCAGTGGCGTCTGCTCGGCCGGTTTCAAGATCAGCGTGCAACCCGATGCCAGTGCGGGCGCCATTTTCCAGGCGGCCATCAGCAGCGGGAAATTCCAGGGGATGATCTGGCCCACCACGCCCACCGGCTCGCGCAGGCTCATGGCGTGGAACTTCGAGCCGGGCATGTAAGGCACTGAGATGTTGATCGTTTGCCCGCAGATCTTGGTGGCCCACCCGGCCATGTAGTGGAAGGCATCGGCCGCCAGTTCCAGATCCACATGGCGCGCCACGCCGAAGGTCTTGCCGTTGTCCAGGGCCTCCAGCTCGGCCAGTTCATCGGCGTGCTCCAGCATCAGGTCGCCGATCTTCCACACGATGCGCCCGCGTTGGCTGGGCGACATGTCGCGCCACGGCCCTCCTTCAAAAGCCTTGCGTGCCGCGGCCACCGCGCGGTTGATGTCCTCGCGATCGCCTTCCGCACAACGGGTGAGCACCTCACCGGTGGCCGGGTTGTAGGTCGGGAAGGTCTTGCCACTTGCGGAAGGCACCCATTGCCCACCGATCAACAGTTTGTCAGCGCGCTTGATGAACGCGGTGTTCGCGGGGCGCAGTTTCAGGTCCTCCAGGGTTTGGGTGGGGGTGAGGGTTGCTGGCATGTTGAATGGGATTTGGCAGGAACGGAATTCAGTGGCGATCGAGTTCGTAATGCGTGAATGTATGAAACAGATCCTTCGCCGGTGTATCTTCCTAGGGACTACCGATATATCTACGCAGGATCGACATCCTTCATAGCCGGTCGGAAATTGTGCTGTGCAGACCCAATACCGACAGCGTAGATCCTGGAAACCCGTATGCCACTCTTGTCCCTACGTCAGACGCATTTCGGCGCCGTTGACCAGCACAAAATGATCACGGCCCCACGTAATGCCTATTCCACCACCACACGTACCGCAGCGAAGCGAGCCCCCCACCGCAAACTGCACTGGTAAATGCCTGCCGCTGCACCGAATAGCTGCACCTGGTATTCCTCACGCAACATAGGAATGTGTTCACGCCATACCAGACGCCCCATAAGGTCGCGTACTTCCAGCTCGCCAACGGACGACTGTGCAGGAAAACCCAAAGTGAAAGCACCATCGTTGGGATTTGGTCTGGAATGCACGGTCAGCGG
>JBGTIB010000067.1:0-15638 GCA_041745875.1 Flavobacteriales bacterium
CGTGGCGCGCCGCCTCTGGGCCAAGGCGCTCAAGCACCGCTACGGCGCCGACGAGCGCAGCCAGATGCTCAAGTACCACATCCAGACCAGCGGCCGCAGCCTCCACGCGCAGGAGATCGACTTCAACGACATCCGCACCACGTTGCAGGCGCTCTACGCCATCTACGACAACTGCAACAGCCTGCACACCAACGCCTACGACGAGGCCATCACCACGCCCACCGAGGAAAGCGTGCGCCGCGCCATGGCCATCCAGCTCATCATCAACAAAGAGCTCGGCCTGGCCAAGAACGAGAACCCGCTGCAAGGCTCCTTCATCATCGAAGAGCTCACCGACCTGGTGGAAGAAGCCGTGCTCACCGAGTTCGACCGCATCACCGAGCGCGGCGGCGTGCTTGGCGCCATGGAGACCATGTACCAGCGCAGCCGCATCCAGGAGGAAAGCCTCTACTACGAGACCCTCAAGCACACCGGCGAGTACCCGATCATTGGGGTGAACACCTTCTTGTCGAGCAAAGGATCTCCTACCGTTCTTCCGAAGGAGGTGATCCGCGCCACGGAGGAAGAGAAGGAAGCGCAGATCCGCACCGTGGAGAATGTGCAGCAGGCCTACGCTGAAGAAGGCAAGGCGGCGCTGCGGAAATTGCAGGAAGCGGCGATCCGGAATGAGAACATGTTTGCTGTGCTGATGGAGGCGACGAAGTATTGCTCGCTCGGGCAGCTCACTGCTGCGATGTTTGAAGTTGGGGGGCAGTATCGTAGGAACATGTAGGCACGTGTCACACTGAGCGGAGTCGAAGTGTGGGCGTGCCCCTCCGCAAAGCCTCCTGGTCGCGCTTTCCGCTGCAACTCCGCGCCCTGATTACAGGGCTTACGGGGTTTCCGCTTCAATCGCTCACGTGAGATGGCACAACGTCGCTGCTCAGTGAACGAAAAGGAAGCCTATATCCACAACCAATCTAACGGCTTTTCGGGTGGATTATCCTCACGTTTCAGAAACCCTCTTGCACGGATTTCATTGCTCTCTAATTCGCGACGTGCCTTAGCAACTACTTTGGCCATATATGCCCTAAAGTAGAATGCTCCAACTGCGCATGCGACTTCGAGTAGAACTGCTATCACCATGGTGGAATCTTGCCTCTTTAGGGCTGCGTTGTCAACATAAAGAATCATCTGAATCAGTATGCCCATCAGCCCTAATATCAGTGGAAACCAGATGGCCATGCGTAGGTCGTGCAGAATCGCAACACTCGGATACTTACTCCGTGTCATTGAGATGGCCGCGTAGAACTTGCGAATTCCTGTTTTGTTCACTTCGTCACGGAGAGTATCGGAGAAACTCTTGTGCTGGCCTATGGGACTGAAGTGCTCGCGAAGTGCCGCCAATTCAGAAGAGTGCAGCAAATCTGCCTTCACACCATAAACTCTCGACAGAATCCAACTCGAAACCGCTGTGGAGGCGAATGAGGCCCCCATTCCAAAAAGGCTAAGTGAATGTACACTGAGACTAGCAATCAGCAGACCTATAGCAAGGAAACCCAAGATGTACATCACATAGTAAAGGTGACCGACGAACTCGCTAAAGGTGCGGCTTGGCCTGCTGGCTTTATTGTATGCGAAAAAGAGCATCGATTCGTAGGCGAGGCGATGGCGCACTCTCTCGATGGATTCGCTCTCAACGGATTTGCTATGGTGCTTCTTGCTCACAAAGTGTCGGGGTCACTTGCCCAGAGCGACAATTCAAGTACCGTCAACCACCTCATCTGGTTTCACATTGAACAATAGACAAATTCATGCTCTGTACCGCGTATGAAAACCCAACTGGGACCTGTGTGTGAAATCCCGACGCTACATGAAATATGAGTACTTCGTTGTAATCGGCGTCTTTGGATCCACATACTTCAAGATGTCCCCAACCTGTCTTGCCGCGCGCACGGTTATGGGATCAAGTGAGTCGAACTGAGTGTTGTTCCAGTTCATCTTCGTCAAGGCAAGAATCTCCTCGGCGATCTTCACAGAGGGGGAATCGGTTTGAGTCGCTTCGATCTCAAGGGCTCGGGGTACATACTGGCCTGGGTACATTTTGTAGAAGTCGATCGTGCCCCTCGTGTACAACAAACTGTAGCGATCATCGAGGGCCACGAACGTACCCCGCAACGGAGGAAATTGCCCGTCGCGAAAGAGACGGATGGTGGACTTCCGAATGACTGTCAGGTCGCAGCTATGAACCCGATACTCCTTCAGGGCAGCTCTGCACCCAGCAAGTTCCGCTTCGTTGTAACCCGAAGTCTTGTGAAGGACAACACGAGCCGGTTGATTGCGATGCTCAACTCCGTAGTGTTTCAAAGCATCCATCAGAAGCGCTTTCATGTTCTCCTTCGACAAGTGGTGCTGCTTATCCTCTTCGCAGTAGTCAGCATCCGCACCGCGCAATATCATGCCCTCTCCACGCTCGTTGAAAACTTGAGCTACGCTTGAGCGGACCTGTTGACGGTCCAGGCTTCGGTAGAAACTCACTCCGATGTAGCATGTGTCCAAATCAGTTGCCTCACGGCATAACCGCCAAGGTGTGCCACCCGCTTTGTAATAAAGCGCCGTGAAGAAGTTCCAAGCACGGGTGGCGGGATCTTGAAGCGCCCGGGTGCGACCCAGCTTGGTGGTTTCCTTAACGGACGCGTCATACGTGACTGGCCGGATGAACTGTATTGGCTGTGCGAGCACGAGGGTTCGTGCCTTCAGCATGTCGTGGAAGTCGAGCTTCAAATGGTCCGCACCTTCATCCGTACTCTCGGCATCGATGCTTGACACGGGGTCACGCGGTGCCTCGGGCTCCAAATGCCTGAATAACTCAATGGGCGGAGCACAAACGATGACATCCACTTTGGCCGATTCGGATAGTGCTTTGATCTTCTCAGCAAAGAGGTCGACAGCGCGAACAATCGCAGCATCACCGCTTGTTATTTCCAGAACGTCGGCCAATTCTCCTGCGGTGACCGCATGTTCGAAACGCTCCTCGGTGATCCATTCCGCCTCGTAGTTCGTCTCCTTGTTGAATCCCGGGAAGGCCGGTCGGAAATTGGGGTAGCGTGATTCCTTTTGGGCAACGCCTTCGCTCATATCGACCATCCACTGCTTCACAGTGGCGATGGACTTTTGAGTTCCAACAAAGCCGACCTTAATCGTCTTTGGTGCACTATCCACCGAATGGGTGGCAGGACCGTAGTTCATCAGCCCGAAGCGGATGTCGATGTGCCTTCCGGCACTTCCAGCGCCGAACTCCAGCTCGGGCTCCTGTAATTGAGATAGTCGCATCATTCGAACAGGTTCAATGTCATTCCCTCCGCAATCACTTCATTCTGGACCGTGTCATCCTCGGCACCCAGGTCGAAGTCCTCTTCCTCGTTGAGTGCTGACCACGCCGATTCCGGAATACCCAATTCGGCCTCGAAAGAGATTGGCCGCTTGAAGGAGAGTCGCTCACGGCTGCGCTCGAAGAGATTGGGAGCGGTGAAGAGATCGACCCAGAGTCGCAGGTTTCCGTCCACCGCGGCATTTTTCTCCAACTTCTTCATTCCGGTCAGATAGCTCTCCCCGAACCTGGAGGTCTTCTTCCCATCGCTAGTGAAGTGGTAGGTGGGATCTACTACCAAGTACCACTCACCCCCGAATGCACGGAACTGACTAGCGAAAGCCCTATGCCTATATGCCACGATGTGCCCCGCTTTCGCATGCACCGCCATCACTAGATGAATGACCGACTGGTTTTGGGACTTCGTCCATCGCCGTTTTCGTTCGATTGTTTCGCGGTCGGGCCCGAAGTAGTACACGTTCTGCCAGCCTGAACTTCTTTCCCGCCAGATGCCAAGCCCGCCGAGCTGGTCTTGAAGGGTCGCATTCAGTAGCCGAACGAAGTCACGCTGAATTGTTGGATCCAGAGATCGACTCCATTCCGATACATCGTTGCAGTCGATGGTTCCCCTGTCTACGATGTCGTTCCAAGCAGAATCATGTAGGTCATGGAAGGTCACAATCCGCCCACCGCTATGAAACCAGCATCGTAGATTCTTGATGCCTTTCGCTTTCAGTAGTAGCGCAAGTTCGGCTCCGTCTCGACACTCTGTTTCCGCGATGAAGATCTTCTGTGGGTAGTTCTGAAGTGGCAGCAGATTCGACATGAGCTGCTCCTTAATCTTGGGGGGTGAGAAGTAGATTCCCGTGTCAGCTTCTGACGCCAGGGCGATCAGCTTGTCCAGCGTTTCAACATCGAACCGATCCCGCTTCTTGTCGACAACCACTCGTCTGCTTCGCTTGGCTTCGACTGTTCTGAAGTAGTCTCTGATCGAGACCCAATACGCCTCGTTATCCTTGGGTCGTGAGAGCACAAGTATCACAGGGCCGTTTCCACGCAACCAGTAGTTCAGATCAGCCTCCTTCACCAAGTACTCGAACGACCCTGTCGTCTCCGCTTGCCAAGGAAGCGTGGTGGCCTTGCTTTGGACCTTGACCGTGAGGTTTGTGCGTTCTCCAGTTCCAGGGTCACAGATCTCAATGTAGCCATCAATTCCACCATCGCTTTCCTGGGTGGTTTCCGTCATAAGCCAACGCTTGTTTGTTAAGACGCGTTGGATTAGCTGCACGCCTTCACGACCGATGAAGAGTTGCGGCGTTGTGTATTTGCCTCCCTTCCTTCTCATCTGTAATTAGGCGTGATTTCGCTCAGGATTTACCGCTGAGCTTCCCAGGAGATTCAGAGCTCGAGAGTTGCTCCACATTAGCCAAGTCCTTCGGTGATATGACAGGAAGGATGACCCCGTCGAAGAAAGTTCCCTTGGTGCGTTCCAGAATAATGCCCCTGGCGGTACTATATAATATCCCCATGACGGTGGATACCAGAAGACCATCGATTACGGGCACACCATTCTGTTCGCCTTGCTTGAAGTCATCAAGGTTGTCCACTCGAACGTGGAAGTCGAGTACATACGTTGAGGATAGTCCAATCGATTGGAAGTCATTGTTCTGCCCCTCAAGCTCAATCGTTAAACGCACTACGAATGCTTTCTCGGGCTCGTTGATCCGTGACACCTGACTTTGTTGGACTTTAACCAACTCAGGTTGCTTAGGTGCCTGCAAATACTCATCTGTAGCATCGAGTGATCCCTTTATCAAGGACACACCAAGTATGTGGATCTTGGCAGGATCGAACACGGCTTTCGTTGGCGTTTGTTCTGTGCTGCTCATGCGGCGACCAGCTTCGGTCCGTTACTCGGTTCGTTCACCTTCATTGGTTCTGATTCACCACTGCGTTCCATCGAGAGGTATTTGTTATTCATAGTGGCGTAGACGGTTACCGGTACCCAATGCACCTCCGTTGCAGACTTCCGCGCCTGCGCAGGGGTGATTGTAATGTCAGCACCGAGGGCTTCTTCCATCTTCACGATGCTTTGCTGGGTGAGGTTGTGCATGCCGCTCAACCATTTGCTCACCTCTGCTTGGCTCTTGCCCATGCGTTCCGAGAGGTCCTTCTGCGTCCAATCCTTTTCAGAGAGCAGCAGGCGGACCTGTTCGCAGATGGCCAAGTTCTTTGCAACCATGCGCTTGGTCTCAGGGCTGATGCGTTCCCGCATCCTTTGGATCACACTCTTGCTCATAGCTCAAACTCAAAATCAACATCGAACTCCAACCGATCTCCTTCAGCGTTCAACCCGATCTCTCGATTCCTGATTGCCTGGTCGATGGCCTCTGCAAGTCGATTAGCTAGCTCGAAGTGGGGTTTCACGTTGGGACACTGCTGTGCGGTTTCTGCTGTCTTCAAACCTCCATTGAACAAAATGACCACGTGGTCACTCAGTCGCATGCAATACAGTCGCAAATGTTCATGCTGAACCAAACGCAACTTCCGGCTTGGGGGTGGTAGCGCATGTGCTTGTCGCTCATGCCTGAAGTAGTCAGCCCGAGCGCCAATGGTGGTTCCGAGCTCTTCAAGCCACCAGAAGAGTTGGTCCAACTCCTCTCGTATGTCTTCACGTTGCTCATGTCGCTCCAGAAAGTCCTCAAACTCCGTCCTTCCCTTGTCTTCAAACCGCACCGAATAATAGGCCACCTTATCGAAGGTGAACTCGCCCAGCCGTTCTATGGTGACAAATGTATTCACTTATAGGTTAAGTGCAAAGAAAAGGTTTCAACCAATGTTCATAAGCCTGAGTTATGCACAAAACCGAGGAGTTCCCCACAGTCTGAGTATAACCATCTGAGTGACAGTAATATATATCACCTGTTGATATGTCATTCCAAGGCCTGGTGGCTACATGGGTTTGCCCGTGGTGGGTATCCAAAGCCTCCGAACTCTTCCTTAGGCTTTTACCCCCCACCCCCCCAATAACTGGATACACCACCCGAGCATGCAACCAGTCATCTCGCTGCGTTCCCCGTTGTCGGACACGCTCACCGGGTTGTTGAGCGCACCAACTTACAACCTCATCATCCCCTTCACCACCGCCCGCACCTTCTCAAGGTCCAAGGCACTGAGGTTGCCGAGGGTGCGTCCCACCCGTTCTTCGGAGACCGAACGCAACTGGTGGCAAAGCGCGAAGGAGTCCTTGGTGAGGCCGCTGGTACCGGGCTTCAAGGCCACGGTGGTGTAGAGTTCCACCTTCGGTCTGTTGCCGCTGATGGGCACGGCCATAAGGAGTTGCAACTGCGGCCAATGCACGACCACCACACAGGGGCGGGGTTTCTGTTGCTCGCGGCCTTTGGTGCGCGGCGGCAGGCCAAGGTCCGCCTGTACGATGGTGCCGGGTCCAAGCTGGTGCATCACAACTGCAGCCAATGGCCCAAGCCCCGGTCAGCGAGTTGTTTCTGGCCTTTCACCCAGGATGTGGGCAGTGGTTCGGCGGCAATGGAGAGCGGGGCATCGGATGCACGCGCCAAGCCGAGCAAGCGCGCGCTGGCCGCATAGGTCTGGGAGGCATTCACCAGAAAGCGGTTCAATGCGTCCACCCGCGTTGGTGTGACCTTCAATTCTTCATTGAGCACGGCATCGCCCATGAGCAACGCCACTTCCATATCCATGGAGGCATGCAGCCAGCCAAGCAGCACCTGCGCCGCCTGCTGGTTGGGTACGCCGAACAGCAAGGCCGACTCGAACTGTGCGAACGGGAGCCCGCCGAGTTGTTCGAGCGCGGAGACATCCAGTTTCGAGAGGTCGAGTTTGTGTCCAGTGATCGCTTGCATGGTCTCCACCTGGGCATGGAGAGCAAAGCGCATGTTCTCCACCAGCACGGGGTACTCTGCTTCCTTCTGCTTCCACGCGTTCTCCAGTTTCTTGAACTTCGCGGTGATATCGACATTCTCCTTGATGAACCAAACGATGGCCTTCAAGCGCAAACTGAACTGCTCGTCGCGGAGCATTGCGGCATGCTCAGGCAGGTTCTTTCGGCTGGCCAGCAACGCGTTCACCTTGTCCATGAATGCGCGCATGGGCAGGCGCATCGGGTTATTCTTTTGCCGGGCCATTTCCTTCAACAGAAGGAAAACACTATCGATGCTGGGTGCGCTGGCGAGCATGCTTCAAAGGTAAGCTTGATCACCGCGATCATTGGCCATGCGTCAGCGCGTGACGGATTGCAGCGGCACCCCGCAGCGAGGCACGAGCGAGGAGTACAGCGGAAAGCCGGACCCCGCCTGCATTTGAGGCGGGGGCACGCCCAAACCATCCCCACGCTCATTTACGAGCCGGTTGACGATACATTACATTTGTATCATAAACGTCAACCGGTCATTTCAACCCAACCCTTACTCACATGCCCTCACCAACCCCCTTTGGCACTCGCCTTCAACTGGCGCGTAAGATGGCTGGGCTTTCTTACCAAGGCCTGGCCGACAAGCTCAATGGCCTCGTGACCAAACAGGCGCTGCACAAGTATGAGCAAGGCAGCATGCACCCCGATAGCGAGAAGCTGATCGCGTTGGCCAATGCGCTGGACGTGACCGTGAACTTCTTCTTCCGCCAGGATCCTGTGAAAGTGGAACTGGAGAATGTGGAATTCCGCAAGACCCTGAAGCTGCCTGCAAAGGAGCGGGATGCCATCCTGAGCCGGATCACGGATGAGATGGGGCGCTACCTGGAGGCGGAACGCTTGATGGGGGCGAGCAAGAAGTTCGTGAACCCCTTGCCCAAGGATGAGGTGACCCACCCGGAGGAAGCGGAGGAACTCGCGGAGCTGGTGCGCAAGCGCTGGAAGTTGGGTGTGGACGCCATTCCCAGCGTGTACGAGACCTTGGAACAGCAGGCGATCAAGGTGATGGAATGCCATGCGTCCAGCACGTTCGATGGACTGAACGCACGCGTGGACGACCACATGGTGATCGTGATGAACGATGAGAAGGAAGTGGTGCGCAAACGATTCACGGCGGCACACGAGCTGGGACATGCACTCCTGTACATCCCTGAAGACCTTCACCGCAAGACCAAGGAGCAGATATGCCACCGTTTCGCCGGGGCTTTCCTGTTCCCACGCGAGCAGTTCATGGAGCGGGTAGGCCCGAAGCGTGCGCGCTTCATGCTGGATGAACTGATCGAATGGAAACAGCGCTGGGGCATGTCCTTCAAGGCGATCATTCGCCGCTCCTACGATCTGGGTATCATCAACGAGGCCACCTACAAGCGTGCGCTGATCAACTACAATATGGCGGGCTACAGTAAGGGTGAGCCGGAGGACTACCGGATACCTGAACGCACCGCGCGTTTCGAGCAGTTGGTCCTTTCCGGATTGTCGCAGGACATCCTCTCGCTGAACCAAGCCGCAGACCTGCTGAACATGAAGATGGGCGTGTTCCGCAAGAAGTATAGTGAGGTGATATGAGATGAAGATCGTCGTCACCGACACCAATGTGTTCATCGACCTGATGAGCGTGGACGCCCTGGAGGCGTTCTTCGCGTTGGGCTTGGAGGTACACACGACCGGCTTCGTGACGAACGAGTTGAACAAGGAACAGTCCGCATTGCTGCTTCCTCATATCGGTGGCGGTCGCTTGCAGTTGGACCGCTTCACGGATACGGAGATCTACGAGATCGATGTGATGGTAACGCGCAACCCGTTGCATTTCACCGACCGTTCCGTGATACGTCTTGCCGAAAAGTTGACAGCCGTGGTGCTCTCCGGAGACGGTCGCCTATGGAAGGAATGCCAAGCCCGCCGTTTGGAGGTGCATGGAAGCATTTGGGTGCTCGAACAGCTTTGGGTGAAGCGGCTCATACAGCCCTTGTCCTGTATCCAGCGCTTGCAGGACCTGAAGCGGATCAACTCCCGCCTGCCGAAGGATAAGATCGATGCGTTGATCGAGCGGATCAGGAAGGGGTAGGATTTCAGTGGGCGAGCCTTGCGCGTACTTCGCGTGACGGATCGGAGCGGCACCCCGCAGCGAGGTACGAGCGAGGAGTACAGGCCCGGTTCAAGACCGGGCTAAACTCCAAGCCGGACCCCGAGGACCCTGAGCGTAGCACAGCGGAGTCGAAGGGTGCGAGGGGGCACCTGACTGCCGTCAGGCAGGCGCCCAAACATCACCCTTCACCGCCCGCACTCACCTCCCCACCACCAGCGTACCGCTGGCCAGCACGCTGCCGGGCACCATACAGCGCCACAGGTAGGTGCCGGCGCTGATGCCAACAAGGGCGATGCGCTCGTTGAGCCGGGCAGGCAACTCCTTCAGCAGGCGACCGCTCGCATCGTGCAACTCGAAGCGCGCGTCCGTCGGTATCGGCGCATCGGCACCCAGGGTAAGCCAGTCCGTGGCAGGAGATGGGTACACGGTGATGCGTGCGCTGTTCGCGGCCACGGAGTGTATGCTGGTGGTGCCAGCAGCGTAGCGGAGCACCATGCCGTTGGCGCCCACCACCACGGCCGCCGTATCATCCAGCATGTGCACAGCATAGAGCACGTTGTTGGTCCCGGTCCAGCTTTCGTCCGTCCAATCCAACCCGTTGGTGGTGTGGTGGATGCCGCCCTCCCAGCCCACGGCAAAGCCATTGGTGGGTGAGGCGAAGTCGATGTCGTGCGCATTGAACTGCAAGCCTGGTTGCGCCTCCGACCAAGAGGTGCCGCCATCGCTGGTGCGCACAAAGGCTGCGAGGTACCAGCCGGCCACATAGCCCGTGTTCGCATCCGTGAAGTACACCGCCTCCAAACTGCTGAGATTCTCGATGGGCTGTATGGGCATGGAGGTCCAGTTGCTGCCGCCGTCCGTGGTCTTCAGCACGGACCAGCTGTAGCCGAACACCACCGCGTAGCCGACGTCCGCCGTAGGGAACTGGATCGCCGCGATGGGCTGATCCTCGCCGCTATGCACCACGGCCCACGTGGTGCCGGCATCCTGTGTGCGCAGGATGGTGCCCTGGCCGAAATCGCCGCCGCCGCAGAAACCGACCAGCGGGGAAATGAAGCGGATGTCCCGCCACGGCAGCTGCACCGGTGTGGGCACGGACGCCCAGCTGTTGCCCCCGTTCACCGTGTGGTACATGCCACTGTCACCAACCACGAAGCCCTCCGCGGCGGAGAGGAACCATACACCCTGCAGGTCGCCCGTGTTCGGGAAGGGGACCACGGACCAGCTCAGGCCACGGTCCGCGCTCTCGATCACCGTGCCGCCGTAGCCCACCGCGTACCCGTTGTCGTCCGGGAAGTGCACCGCGTACAGCGCTTGTGCGGTGTTGCTTGCACGCTGCGTCCACTGGGCCTGTGCGCAGGTGGTGGCGAGCAGAAGAAGGGAAAGGATGATGCGTTGCATGGCACACGGGGGAATGCCCCGAAGATAGAAGGGCGCACGACAGAGAGGTTGGCGCTGTTGTTCTTGGTCAGTTCGTCCATGAGCAGGTGATCCATGCGGAGGGCAAGCTCCCATTCAACGTTGATGAAGCCCTCGCTCATGGAGCCGCTGGCTTTCAGTTCGCCATCGGGGTGGCAAGTGGTGTGCGGGCCTTCGTAGTCGCCGTGGACCATGATCTATACCAGCCACAACGCGCTCATGCCTTCACCTTACGCTTGATCGTCACCCGGCATCTCGCAGCTACCTTGTCTTTCCACCCCCGCCACAATTCCCGTCACGCCATGCCGCGCACGTCCAAGCCCGAGCTCATCGCCACCATCCTCCGCACCGTTCTGCCGCAACAGGTGCCCGATGCCGAGGTATTGCCCCAAAACGATTGGGCAGCATATGGCCTCTCCCCCGAAGGTCTGGATCCATTGCCGGACATCGTGGCCTACAGCATTGCGCGGGATGCGCTGTTCATCATCCAGGTGGTTCATCGCACGGGTGCCTTTAGTGCTGCGCTGGTCGGCCGCGTTCCGGGGGCAGTGCGTGTTCGTGTGGGCCAATGCCTCACGCACGGCGTACGCAGCGAACATGGGGGAGCTGCTTGCGGATACCGTGATCTGGTTCGCGGATGATCCGAAGCACCATGCGTACATCAGTGGTTCGGCGGAGATGAGTGAGCGGTATCGGCTGCGGGTGAGGGTGTGATCGTTCAAAGGCAACGCACCATTATCTTGTCCGAACGCGGTTGACGGTAAGTGCGTCGATCGCGGATGCCATGGCCAAACGAACAAAGCGGGAAGAACAACGGGAACCGGTGCTGCTGTATAGCACTGAGGATGGTACGTTGCGCATGGATGTGCGCATGGAGGGTGAGACCGTCTGGCTCTCACAGGAGCAGATGGCTGTGCTCTTCGAGCGCGAACGTTCGGTGATAACGAAGCACATAGGGAACGTTTTCGATGAAGGGGAACTGGAGATGGGGAGCAATGTGCAAGATTTGCACATTGCTCACTCCACCAAACCCATCAAGCTCTACAGCCTGGATGTCATCATCTCTGTAGGCTACCGGGTGAAGTCGAAGCGGGGCACCCAATTCCGGATCTGGGCCACGAACCAGTTACGGGAATACCTGATCAAGGGCTTCACGCTCGACGACCGCCGCTTCAAGGAGCAGAGCGCACTGGACCGCTACTTCGATGAACTGGTCGAACGTATACGTGACATCCGCACCAGCGAACGACAGTTCTACCGGAAGGTCACGGACATCTATGCAACAAGCATCGACTACGACCCGGACGAGGAAGCCACGAGACGTTTCTATGCTACCGTCCAGAACAAGTTCCACTTTGCGATCACGGGGCACACGGCGGCAGAGCTGATCGGTGGCCGGGCAAGTGCGGATCAGCCCAATATGGGCCTTACCAATTGGCCTGGCGAACGCATCCTTCCGCGCGATGTGACGATCGCCAAGAACTACCTCAACGAGGATGAATTGAAGCAGTTGAACAACATCGTTGAGCAGTACCTGGCCTTCGCGGAATCACAGGCCCTGCGCAAGAAGCCGATGCGCATGAGCGACTGGATCGACAAGCTACATGGCTTCCTTACGCTGAATGAGCGGGAGGTGTTGGAAGGGCTTGGACACCTGAGCAAGGATGAAGCGGATGACCAGGCGATGCGCGAGTATCACAAGTACCGAGAAGCGAACCGGATCGGTCCAGACCATGAAAGCGACTTCGACAAGGCGGCGAAGCGGTTGAAGGGGAAGAGTTGAGAGATAGCACATATCCTGAATTGGCGCTCCCCCCAAGTCCAACGACCCATTCACTGAACCCTTACCCCTCTTCGGTGTACCGTTCCGCGATGCGCTTCCTGCTATTTCTTGTCCTCATTCCCCTAGGCCTCATCGCCCAGCCGAGCCCGCCATCCTTCTGCTTCGTGCTGGCCGAGGACCGTGTTGTATTGCACCCCTTGTCCTCGACTTCGATGGGACCATCGGGGCGTATCGCGGTGGTGCAACACTACCGCGAACGGGTGCCATACGTGGGCGTGAACGGCAGCTGGCTGAAGCCGGAGGAGATACTTCCGCTGCAAGGCGGTCCCCTGTTCGGCGACAGCACATCACATTGGACCGTGTACCATCCGCGTGAGGCCATGGCGGTGTCGTTCGTGTTGGTGATACGGGGCGCAGACACCATGCGCATCGACCTGCCCGAGGACCCGACGCAGTTGATCGACCGCGCGTGGGCGCGTGCTGATCGCGATACGCCTGAGGTGATCCGTTTCCGGAAAGGGCGCCATGTGGTGGAGGAACTCGTCGTTGAGCCATGGGCAGTATCAGCCGCGAACACACTCGCCGAACAACTGATCGCCGGGGATAAGGCGATGTACGAACAGCAACTCTCGGAGTTGGAACAATACTACCGGGACCAGCCACCGCCGGCACCACCAGTTCCACCGTACACGCCGCCACCGCCTATGACGGAAGAGGACCTGGAAGCCTACTGGGCGCAGCAGCCGCCGTTGAAGGAAGCGGAGCTGGATCGCGTGGGCGCCGATACGGCTTGGGTGCGGCTCTCCGGTCGTGTGATGCTGAACGGCGGTTGCGCCAGCGGCATTCCGCTCTTCGGTATCGAGTTGCACACGGACACCGGCTGGGTGGATCGCATTCCTTTCGAGCTTATCCAAATGGATTGCGGCATGCCCTGGGCCGACTGGAAGGATCATGTGGTGATGCTGCCACCGCTCAAGTGGTGGATCGCAGTGCACCAGCCGGAAGGTCGCAAGGAGATGCTGCCGGGGAGCTATCGTCTGTTCTTCGTGGGAGGGGATATGAAGCGGCAGTGGACCGCGCCTTTTACGGTGGAATGAAGTTCCACGCACACCGATCCTCACTCCACCAACACCACCCGCTGCGTTCGTCCATCATCCGCGCGGAGCATGTAACTGCCCGATGGTAGCCTGCGCACATCCACCACGTTCGTTCCGGGTTGAAGGAGAAAGGTGCGCAACACCTGGCCGGTCGCATTGACCAGCGTGGCGCCTACGGGCGTTTGTCCATCCCACGCCACGGATAGTGTGCCATGCGCAGGATTGGGCCAGATGCTCAGCGCTGCTCGGCCCTGCTCCGTCGGCATCCCCGTGCAAACCTCCACGACCACAGCCTCCTCAAGTGTGATACTGTCCGTGCCACCCGCGTTGGAAACGGTGAGCGTGACGGCATAGCTGCCCGGCTCGGTGTAGCACACGGTGGCTACGCTGTCCGTGCTGGTGGCCGGTGTGCCGCCGGGGAATTGCCAGAGGCGGTCGGTAACGCCGTTCGGTGAGAGGTCGGTGAAGGTGCTACACTCGCCGAGACAGAGCGAAGTGTTCGCGACCTCTAATGTTGCGACAGGTGCCAACGGAATGTGCCACTTGGCGATCCGGCTGACCGCCACACCACCGGCCATGGTGAAAGTACCCCCCACGAAAAGGCTGTCGTTGAAAACCTCCATGGTGATCACGCGATCGTTGCAGCCGCTGCCCACCGGCACCCAGGAGTTGCCGTTCAACCGTGCAATGCGGCTCGGGGAAGTGAAAGCGCCACCGATGTAAAGTTGATCGCGGTACACGGCCATGGAATTGACATAGTCGTTCAGCGTGCCACCCACCTGCACCCATTGGCTGCCGTTCCATTTGGCCACGCGGCTGGCGGGTTGGCCATTGGCCGCCGTGAATCGCCCGCCGATGTACAAGGTGTCCTGGAAAAAGCAGTGTGCGAAAACGTCGTTGTTCACGCCGGCGCCCATGGGTGCCCAAGCCTGTCCGTCCCACAAGGCCGTGCGGTTCACCAGCGAGTCGCCCGCCAGTTGGAAGTTACCAGCCACGAAGAGCTGGTCCTCGAAAGGCGTGAGCACGCCCACTTGCGCATTGCAACCGGTGGTCAGCGACTCGTAACTGCTGCCGTTCCACTTTGCCACGCGCGCAAAAGGCGAAGAGAAGAAGCCGCCGCAATAGAGCGTGTCCTGGTAATGGGCGATGGCGTACACCGAGCTGTTGAACGAGGAACTGCTGACCCCGGTGAGGTTATACAGTCCTGTGCCGTTCCAGTAGCGCACGCGACCACCGTCGCCGATGAAGAGCGCCGTGTCGTTGGCATAAAGCCCATCGGCCGCCATGTAGGTGATCAGTCCGGCGACCTGGCCCCAGGCACTTCCGTTCCAGCGTGCCAGGTAGTTCACGTTGATGCCGCCGATCTCGGTGAACAACCCTCCGGCATACAGTTCACCGTTGAAGGGTTCCAAGGAGTACACGGAGGAACTGGCACCACTGCCTACGGGGTGCCATGTTTGGGCATGCAGCGTGGTGGTAAGGAGGGTCAGAGCAGTGAGGATGAAGCGCATGGTATTCGCCAAAGCTTTAGCGGAGGTGAATGGCAGCAAGGTACGGCAGCAGGCACGGTGCGCAGGATACCGGCAGCCCACTGGACTGTCCGTATGTCGGATCGCCTTTGGTCGGGGAGCGGTCCATTCGGTTTGGAGGACATGGCAAATGCATCTTCATTTCTTCAATGTGACGGGCCGTTGACCCTCACTTCTCCATTGCGGTTGGCGGAAAAGGGCCAAAGGCCCGACACATATCAGCCCATGGCGCAGCCATGGGTTGACGTGCCATCGCGGGGTAGAGGGCTGACTCTAGACTTGCCCCGTCAAGTTTTTGCAACTTGGAGGTGACAGATCCACCGGAGAGGACCGTGCAGGACAGCAGGTGAACCATTGAGGGCTGCAGGCGCAAGGCCTATGGCTTTTATCGGTACCTGCTGTCCGACCGGGGCTAGGGCTCGAATAGAA
>JBGTIB010000068.1:0-6695 GCA_041745875.1 Flavobacteriales bacterium
GCCAACACCCAAGGCCCAACCGCGCTCCATCCAATGATCAAAGCCTTCTTGGTGATCGCGGTGAGAAAGATCTCTCTTGGGATCCGGAACAAATAAGCAATGGTCTCCGTGATGATCACGTCCATGGATGTATGGTAGTTACCGCAGTGAAAAGCGGAGTTCTGCACCACAGGCGGGGGAGCTGTCCCCCCAGGCGTCCCGCCTGTGGGGGTGCACTCCTGAACTATCCACGGTACCATGAATGCGAGGATAAGCCGTGCTCATGTTGCTCCACAAGAGGAAGGTACCAACGACGATCAGGGAGGTCGTCCCCCCAGGCGTCCCGCCTGTGGGGGTGCACTCCTGAACTATCCACCGACCCATCAGTTCGAGGGTAAGCCGTAATCACCTTGCTCCATAAGAGGAAGGCACTAACGGCGATCGAAAAATGCCTTGGATAAGGGTATTACCCCCACAGGCGGGACGCCTGGGAGGACTAAAACGCCCGCTCCTCCACATACGCTCCCTGCTTCACATGCCGCAGGATGTAGCCCTCATACTTCGCAAGATGCTCAGCGCTGCGGACAACGTGATCGAAGTTCTCGGACTTCCAAAAGCTGCCCGTGCTGCCAATGATCCGGTTGATGGCCTTGGCGGTGTAGGACTTCCAACTGTGCATGATGCTCGACAGGTCGATGTCTGAATACGGCACCACCATGACATGCACATGGTTGCCCGCAATGGCGAAGGTGCCGAGCTGGTAACGCTCCCCATCGAAGTGGTGCAATGTCTCCCGCATCACCTTTAATGCTTCAGGGTTACGCAGCGCGCACGATCCGGCACCAGCGTCCAACCAGCGCTCAACGCGCACCCGGAAAAGCCGGTGGTACTCGCGTTGTACATCGAAAGGCAGATGGTAGATGTCCTGCATGCCGTACTTGGCGATCCACGCCGCCCGGTCCTTCGCCAATTCGATCAACTGCACCTTGGCGAGACTGTCTGCCTGCCGCCATGTGACGAAATGCACCTTCCCCGGTTGTTTCCAATGCGGACGGTCCCGGTAGGTGATCGTCAGCTCGGCGTGTTTGTCGAAGAAGATGTCGTCCATGTCCCCCCAGGCGCCCCGCCTGTGGGGGTGAATTTATGTCCCCCCAAGCGCCCCGCCTGTGGGGGTGAATTTATACCCCCCCAAGCGTCCCGCTTGGGGGGGTATTCTGTAATGTGAACCGAAGAGCCAGCCGAAACGAACGGCAAGCGCACCGCACGCTAACGCAGCTTTCGATCGATCATCCAGAGGAGAGAACCGCGATATAGATGAACAAGCTGATCACCCCTGCGCCAACAATAGCAACACCATACACGCTACCGTGATCCATCCAGTGATCGAAGCTCCTCTTGGTGACCGCAGCTAGCAGAAGTGCTCCCGGAAAGCGGAGAACCCGCACGAACACTTCCCAGATGATCACCTCCATAGGTGCAAGATAATTGTCACGGCGCCATGAAGAAACTCACCCCCGCAGGCGGGGCGCCTGGGGGGACGTCACAACCCATGAAGAAACTCACCCCTGCAGGCGGGGCGCCTGGGGGGACGTCACAACCCCAACAACACCTCCCCCGGATCCTTCCCGCCGAACACGAGCTTCGCGGGATCCTCCAGCATCTCCTTCACCTTGAACAGGAAGCTCACGCTCTCCTTTCCATCGACGATGCGGTGGTCGTAACTCAGGGCCACGTACATGATGGGGCGGATCACCACCTGACCGTTCACGGCCACAGGGCGCTCCACGATGTTGTGCATGCCCAGGATCGCGCTCTGCGGCGGGTTGATGATGGGCGTGCTGAGCATGCTGCCGAACACGCCACCATTGGTGATGGTGAATGTGCCGCCGGTCATTTCATCAATGCTGAGTTTTCCGTCGCGTGCCTTGACGGCGAGTTCCTTGATGCCCGCTTCGATCTCCGCCAACGTCATGCGCTCGGCGTTGCGCAGCACAGGTACCATCAGGCCTTTGGGGCTGCTCACGGCAATGCCGATGTCTGCATAGTCGTGCATGATCATCTCCTCGCCGTCGATCTGCGCGTTGACCGTCGGGAAATGGCGTAGTGCTTCGGTGCAGGCTTTCGTGAAGAAGCTCATGAACCCAAGGTTCACCCCGTGCTCCTCCTTGAACTTGTCCTTGTACTTGTTGCGCAGTTCCATCACGGCGCTCATGTCCACCTCGTTGAAGGTGGTGAGCATGGCCATCTCGTTCTTCACGCTCACCAGGCGCTGGGCCACCTTCTTGCGCAGGGTGCTCATCTTGCTGCGGCTGCTTTCACGCGAACCACCCCAGCCGTTCATGGCGATGGCTTCGCCGTCAACACCACCGGCGATGTAGGATTCCACATCGCTCCTGGTAATACGGCCGTTCGGTCCGCTGCCCTTCACCTTGGAGGCATCCACGCCTTTCTCCGAAATGATGGCCTTGGCGACCGGCGTTGCGGATGCCGCTACTGTAGCTTTCTCTTTGTTCCCCTCCTTCGCTCCCTTTTCCTCCTTCACTTCCTTCACCTCTTTCTCATCGGCCACTGCCTCCTTCGCTTTCTCTCCACTACTACCATTCTCACTACTCTTTCCTGACTTGCCGCTCGCCGACCCGCCACTCTCAGCTTTCTCCTTATCCGCCAAATCCTTGGCGGAGGCGGACTTTTCGGCCTTCACGCTCGTATCCACCCTTGCCACAACATCACCAACGCCCACCTCGGCATCGGCTTCCACAAGCAGTTCGATCTTGCCTTCCGCCTCGGAGCTCAGCTCCAGCGTGGCCTTGTCGCTGTCGACCTCGGCGATCACCTGGTCCTTCTCCACCACATCGCCACTGGCGACCATCCATTTTGCGATGCGTACCTCGCTGATGCTCTCGCCGGGGCTGGGTACTTTGATGTCAACGGTTGCCATGGAGGAAATGGGAATGCGATGGATTAATGATCTGTTCAGGCACGGGGCGTCTTGTCCGCGATGACCTTGGTCGGCGAGGATGAAGCGGCCTTCTTCTTCGCGGACTTGCTATCGCGGAATGCCCGTTCGATGATGGACTTCTGTTGGACGGCCCACCGTTGGCTGCTCCCGGTGGCCGGGGCTCCGCTGGCCTCGCGGCTGATGCGCTTCAGCTTGAATGCTGATAGTTCCGGGTGCTCGGTGAAGATGCTCTGCATGTACATCCAGGCACCCATGTTGGCAGGCTCCTCCTGCACCCAAAGATGGCGTTCGGCATTGGCATACTTACTCAGGATCGCCACCAACTGCTTGTCCGGCAGGGGATGCAGTTGTTCCACTCGGACGATGGCAGTGTCCATGACACCCAGGTCCTCCTGTTTGTCCAACAGTTCGTAGTAGATCTTGCCCTGGCAGAGGATCACGGTGCCCACCTTTTTCGCATCGACGATGGGGTCGTCGATCGTTTCCTGGAAGCCACCTATGGCCAGTTCATCCAGGGTACTGGTGCAGCGCGGATGGCGCAACAAACTTTTCGGCGTGAACACCACCAAAGGCTTGCGGAAGTTGCGTGCCAGCTGGCGGCGCAGCACGTGGAAGAAATTGGCGGGCGTGGTGCAGTTCACCAACTGCATGTTGGCATCCGCAGCGGTGCTGAGGAAGCGTTCCATGCGCGCACTGCTGTGCTCGGCGCCCTGTCCTTCGTAGCCGTGAGGCAAGAGCAACACCAGTCCGTTCATGGCGTTCCACTTCTCCTCGGCGGCACAGAGGTACTGGTCCAGGATGATCTGTGCACCATTCACGAAGTCGCCGAACTGTGCCTCCCAGATCTGCAGGGCATTCGGCTCGTAGAACGCGTAGCCGTACTCGAAGCCCATCACCGCGTATTCACTGAGCAGGCTGTTGTAGATCTCCACAAGGCCCTGGTCCTTGCTCAGGTGTTGCAGGTGCATGTACTCTTCTTCGCTGTCCTCCACCTTCACCACGGCATGGCGGTGACTGAAGGTGCCGCGCTCCACGTCCTGCCCGGTGAGGCGCATGGGATGACCTTCCATGGCAATGCTTCCGTAGGCCAGCAACTCGGCCATTCCCCAATCCAGCTTCTCCTCCTCCATCATGCGGGCACGGTCCTTTAGGATGCGCTCCAACTTGTTGAAGAACTTCATCCCTTTCGGTATGGCCGTCAGCGTGGCGCCCATGGCCTTCAGCCGATCCTTGTCCACTCCGGTCTCCGGGCTCTTGTCGAAGGCACTGATGTCCGGCCGTTCGAAGCCCTGCCAGCGGTGGGCGAGGAAGGGTGTGATGCTGCTCTTGTCGATCTGCTTGGCATCATCGAGTCGAGACTGCAGCATCTCCTGGAACTGCTCCTCCATCTCCTTGGCCAGGCCGACCTCGATGGTGTCGCTGGCCAGCAGTTTCTCCTTGTAGATCTCGCGCGGATCGGGGTGCGTGGAGATGGCCTTGTACAGGACAGGTTGCGTGAACTTCGGTTCGTCGCCCTCGTTGTGACCATGGCGGCGGTAGCCGAGCAGATCGACGAACACGTCGGTGCCGAATTCCTGGCGATAATCCAACGCGAGTTGCATCACATAGGCCACCGCCTCTACATCATCGGCGTTCACATGAAAGATCGGGCACTGCGTCACCTTGCCCACATCGGTACAGTAGATGCTGGTGCGGCCGTCGATATAGTTGGTGGTGAAGCCCACCTGGTTGTTGGTGACCACATGCACGGTGCCGCCGGTGGTATAGGCCTTCAGTCCCGCCATCTGCACCAGTTCATAAACGACGCCCTGACCGGCGATCGCCGCATCGCCATGGATGATCACGGGAACGGTCTTGCGGTGGTCGAAGTCGTGTTCCCGCTCTATGATGGCACGAGCAAGTCCCTGCACCACCGGCCCGACACTTTCCAAATGGCTCGGGTTCGGGCTCAGCGTAAGGGTCACGGTCTTGCCGCTCTCGGTGGTGACCCGGCTGTTGTAGCCCATGTGGTACTTCACATCGCCCTCCACCAGGGCATCCTCATAGTCCTTGCCTTCGAACTCGGTGAAGATGCTTTCGTAGGTCTTGTTCAGCGTGTTGGCCAGTACGTTCAAACGGCCGCGATGTGCCATGCCGATCACCACATCCTTCACATCGTGCGCCTTGGCGCCGTGTTCGATGATCCAGTCCAGCGCAGGGATCAATGTCTCCACGCCCTCGATGCTGAAGCGTTTCTGGCCGATGAACTTCTTCCCCAGGAACTTCTCGAAGACCACCGCCTGGTTCAGCTTGAAGAGGAATTCCTTCTTCTCCTCGAGACTGAAGTCCGGCGTGTTCCGTGCTTTCTCCATGCGATCCTGCAACCACTTGGCCTTCTCCGGCTGGCGGATATGCCGGTACTCCACGCCAATGCTGCGGCAGTAGGTCTGCTCCAAAAAATCGATGATCTCACGCAGCCTGGAGGGGCCGATGCCGACCTCGTTGCCCGCTTCGAACACGGTTTCAAGATCCGCCTCGCTGAGTCCGAAGTTCTCGATGACCAGCGTGGGTGCATACTTCCGCCTGTCGCGCACCGGGTTGGTGTGGGTGAAGAAGTGCCCGCGCGTGCGATAGCCCGTGATCAGGTCCAACACCCTGAACTCCTTGCGGACATGTTCATTGCCAGCCGTAGCCCCAGCGGGTTGCGCGCCTGGCAGCATGGCGTACTCGGTGCGCGCCAGTTCAAAACCTTCGAAGAAGCGGGCCCAGCCGGATTCCACCGATGAAGGGTCGTTCTTGTATTGTTGATAAAGGGCTTCGATCGCGCTGATATCAGCGTTGCTCAAGTACGCGTGTTTGTCCATGGTCGGCCCCGGGGATCGTGGGGGCAAAGGTAGGTTTTCGGTGTACCAGGCCCAGGCATGCGCGGGTCCGTTGTCCACAAGTACCCCCGGTTCAGTAGCGTCCAGCGAAGCGCATCCTGGTCAACACCTTCTGCAAGGCGCGCAGCACGCACTCCCCGGCCAGAGCGTGCAGGCCACCCAAGGCCATGGTGCGCTTCAGATGAGGCTCCGGTATGTCCACCCGGTACATCGCCGTCTGCAATGCCGCAACACTGGTGCGATGCAGCGCTTCCAAGCGGGGAAGGACATAAGCCCTCAATTGCTCGAAGGCCTCCTCTCCCACCGGCGGTTCGGGGAGATCATTGTCGCTCATCGAGAGGTCCTTCCGCAATTGTGCCACCGTGGCCATCAGGACCTCGGCACGATCCAGCCATCGCTGCATGCCCTGGGCACCGGGATCCGTGAGGCCGTCCTGCATCCTGTGGATAAGTCCGACAAAGGTGGAGCACGCATGGCACTATTTTCGCCCACGCCGCCGCCGGTGGCTGCATACCCGATCAACGCTCACACCGGTATAGCTGAACCAGCCCTCACTCCATCCCATGCGCACCCACATCACGTCCATCCTCCTGTTCAGCACCCTGCTCACCGCGAGCGCCCAGTACGGCAGCTTCAATGCTGCGGCAGTGAAAGCCGCCAAGGCCCATACCACGATCGTGGTGTTGGATGGCGGCAATACCCCGTACGACCGTGCGATCATGGACGCGGTGAAAGGGCATTGGACCTTCAGTTCCGCTTATGAATTCGTCACCATTGCCGAGCTGGGCGCCCAGCCGGTGATGCCCGACCGCACTTACCTGCTGCGCACCAGCAAGGTGGATGCGGTGAAGTTCGAGGGGACCTTTCTTACCCTGGTGCAGGGCTGGAAGCCGAAG
>JBGTIB010000069.1:0-11303 GCA_041745875.1 Flavobacteriales bacterium
GTTCCGAGGACGTGAACATGGACGGCGTGGTGCGCTACACCGGTGGCACGAACGACCGCGACCTGATCCTGCAGAACATCGGGGGGGTGGTGCCTACGGCTTCGCGCGTGGAGCAGTTGCCGTGATATGAAAGGGTGCAGAGGTGTGGGTCGGATGCATATCGGTCCGATACGTATCGGACGCCGTTCAAGGGGCGACGATGCGCCCGACTTGCATGACGCGACGCTTCACCCGAGCGTTCACATGGCCGTTGCTCCGGCGTCGAGGTCGACATACTGTAGGACCATTGATCTGGCTTCGATGCTGCACATTGAACTTTCGAACGCGGTGCTTCGTAGACCCCGACCATGATCAAACATCTTCTGCCCATCCTTTCCATCCTTGCCCTCTCCGCATGCGCAAGTGAAACCACCAACAACACGGAAACACCCGCTCAAGCGTCGGCGCCCGCCTCCGAACAACCCGCTGACAAAGGAACTACGGTGAACGTGGGTTCCGGTGGTGTTTCGGTGGACAGCGACAAAGGCTCCGTCGATCTCTCCAAGGACAGCGCGAGCATCAAGTTGCCGTAAGGAATAGCGGCGGTCCAGAGCGACCTGCCCTTTGTGATCCGGTGTGGCCGGAGTTGCTATGGTCTCCGACCTGGCGGCTCCGGCCTACCTGTTTCAGCTGGAACGCTTCCCCTTCGTTCCTTTGCGGCTGAAGAGTTGGAGGGTGAGAGAGTGCGAGGGTGCGAGAGCAGGCCCTCCCTCGCACCTTCGCACTCTTGCACTCTTTCACCCTTGCACTCTTTTTCTCTCGCACTCTAATGCACCCCATCAAACAAGTCCTCGACGACACCGCCCTCACCTCTACCACCGTTACTGTGGCCGGCTGGGTGCGCACCTTCCGCAACGACCGCTTCATCGCCCTCAACGACGGCAGCACCATCCGCAACCTGCAGTGTGTGATCGATCAGGAGCAGGTGGATGCCGCGACGCGTGCGCGCTTCACAACCAGTGCTGCGGTGAAGTGTACGGGCGTGATCGTGGAGAGCAAGGGCAGCGGCCAACGCGTGGAGATGCAGGTGACTTCCGTGGAAGTGCTGGGCGACAGCGATGCGGAGAAGTACCCCATCCAGCCGAAGAAGCACAGCCTGGAGTTCCTGCGCGAGAACGCCCACCTGCGCTTCCGCACCAACACCTACAGCGCCATCTTCCGCATCCGCCACCAGGTGAGTTTCGGCATACACGAGTACTTCGACAAGGAGGGCTACAACTACTTCCATGCACCGATCATCACGGCGAGCGATGCGGAGGGTGCGGGGGAACTGTTCCGCGTGAGCACCCTGGATGCGAAGAACCCACCGCTGAACGAGGCCGGTGAAGTGGACTTCAAAGAGGACTTCTTCGGTGCCGAAAGCCGTCTTACCGTAAGCGGCCAACTGCAAGCCGAACTCGCCGCGCTCGCATTGGGCAAGGTCTACACCTTCGGTCCCACCTTCCGCGCCGAGAACAGCAACACCACACGCCACCTCGCCGAGTTCTGGATGATTGAACCCGAGTGCGCCTTCATGGACCTGCACGGCGATATGGACCTTGCGGAGGGCCTGTGCAAGCACCTCATCGCCCGCGTGCTGAAGAACAGCATGGACGATCTGCAATTCCTGGATGCGCGGCTGAAGGAAGAGGAGGCCACGAAGCCGCAGGCACAGCGCGCCGAGATGGGCCTGATCGACCGCCTGAAGTTCGTGCTGGAGAACCCCTTCGAACGCATCACATACAGCGACGCGATCGAGATCCTCCTGCGCAGCAAGCCGCACCAAAAGAAGCAGTTCCAGTTCCCCGTGGAATGGGGCATCGACCTGCAGAGCGAACACGAGCGCTACCTGGTAGAGAAGCACTTCAAGAAGCCGGTGATCGTCACGGGCTACCCCGGCAAGATCAAGGCGTTCTACATGCGCACCAACGCGCCCGGGGACTTCGGCTACAGCGACAAAGGCACCACCGTGGCCGCCATGGACGTGCTTTTCCCCGGCATCGGCGAGATCATTGGCGGAAGCCAGCGGGAAGAACGGCTTGATGTTTTGGAGGCGCGCATGAAGGAAATGGGTGTGCCCGCCGAAGAGTTGTGGTGGTACCTGGATACACGGAAGTTCGGCACGGTGCCGCACGCGGGTTTTGGTCTGGGCTTGGAGCGCTTCGTCCTGTTCGTGACGGGCATGGGGAATATCAGGGATGTGATCCCGTTCCCGCGGACGCCGAAGAGTGCTGAATTCTAGATCGGCGGGTTGGCGGCTTCGCACAACGGTTCAGGTCCGCACCTGTAGCGTCGACCCATGCTGAGCGCAGTCGAAGCGGGGTCGACCTACGGTGATGACGGACATGGGGATTCCGATCCGCAGTACGGCGGATTCACTGTAGCACCATTCTGACCACGCCCAGTTGCTTTCCATCGCGCAGCACACGTACGACATACAGACCGGCTGCGAGGGCACCACGATCGACCTCGATCTCCTGCCGGCCGCGAGCCATTAATTCGCGATGCACGCGGCCGTTCACATCCATCACCTGGACCTGGTCCCGCTCACCGAGTGGTTCATCGAGCACCAAGCGCGGGGAACCCATGCTCGGGTTCGGTACAAGGGCCATCCGTAAGCCATAATGCGCGAGGATCCCCGTAGTGATCCACTGATAGTCGTTGCTCATGCTCACACAGCCATGCATGCTGGTCACCTCTACCGTGTAGGTTCCGACCGAAGGATCCAGCAGCCATTGCGTCGTTGCTCCCGGGATAGCGGCGCCGTCGAAGTACCACTGGTAGCGATCGCCCTCGCTGGCCTCCAGCACGTTCACGGCGGGCGATACGATCTCCGGTTGCCAGAGCGCGCAGTCGACCAATGTGGTAATGGTGGTGTTGGTGACGATCGGTGGGTTGAAGTCGAAGAAGATGGATGCTGTGTTCTCGATGATGGTGAGGTGCTGTGCGGCAGCGCTGATGTCGATCTTGAACTTCACATAGCCCTGGCTGCCCAGCGGATCCGCAGCACTGTCCGGGAGCAGGATGCCCTGGAAGCTGAACACGGCTTCCCCGTCCTGCTCCACACACACTTCGGTAAGCGGATGCGATGCACCCAACACCACGAAACTGCTGAGGTCGAGACCGGCATCAAGCTGGTCGCGGATCATCACGGAATACGCTTCGGCCGTGCCGGTGTTCTGGAAACGTACCGTGTAGGTGAGCCGTTCTGTTCCCAGTGGCACCGCGCCAAGCGCACCATATCCGGCCGGTTCGACCAGCTTGTCGTTGGGGTCATAGGCACAGGCAAGCACCACGGTCGTTCCATCGCTGAACGTGTCGGTGACCAGACCCGAACCATCGGTGCGTTCCACCAGAAAAGTACTGGAGAGCGTATCGCCCATGACGCCGATCCCTGGCTGTTGAAGGACCACGGTGATCTGCAGTTCGCCGAAAACCGGAAGCTGCTCGAACGACCAGTAGTACTCGCCACCTGCTGTGGAATCCGGAGTGGGAACAGCCTGTTGGAAGACATACGCAGGGTCCGGAGCAAAAGCCAGGACGCCTTGCTCCGTGCGCGTGCCTGCGTTGCGCACATGTAGCCATGCATTTATGCTCCCGCCGCAGGGACCCGCACCCAAGGTGATCATGGGCTCCAGTACCGTGGTGTCGGCTCCCGGGGAGAAACCGAAGTCGTTCCCTGTGCTCAGGGGGTCCATGGCTGTGAGTGTGGCGTTGTAGGAAGCCGTTCCCGTACTAAGCTGCCACAGCGGGCCAGGCGTGACGGCGTTCACATCATAGGTTCCTTCGGCGAGGTAAAAGACATAGATGCCTTGCGGTTCCGTCACCGCGGTGCTGAGGTATGGTGCGGTGTTCACCGAGAGGTAAGCCCCGGATGTGTCACCTGGGGAGAACAGACCGTCGCCATCCAGATCGAGGAACACCCGGCCTGTTATGCGGTAAGGGCTTCCGAAATAATTCTCGTACCAGCCCGAACGATCGTACGTGCTGCTGGCGGTGAACAGGTCCGGGTCGCCATCGCCGTCCACATCTCCGCTACCCAGAGCGGTAACGGCCTCGGGTGACGGCGGTAACTGGAATGAAGTCCCGAAGCCTCCTGCACCATCGTTCAAATGAAATAGCACGGTGCCAGTGGAGATCGCCAAAACCACATCGAGGTCGCCGTCCGCATCAATGTCCAACACGAGCATCCGCGCACTCCCTGGATGGTCGGCAACAGCTTGTTCCGGGTCGAAGTTCCCATTCCCATCATTGGCGTACCACACCACCCGGGGCAGTGTATCCACGGGAGCGCCACCGTCATACACGATGACCGGCTGACGCACCACCATGATGTCCATGTCCTGATCGCCATCCAGGTCATGCAGCGCCAATTGATAAGCCTGGTTGAGGTCGTTGGCGATGGTGACCGGTGGCGTGAAGTTGCCGGCCCCGTCATTCGCGTACCACAAGAGCTGGTCGGGCAACCTGGTGGCCACCACATCCTGGTCGCCATCGCCATCCATGTCCGCGCAAGCCACGGTGCGAAAACCCACACCGGTATCGATCGACTGCGGTGGCCCGAATGTGCCTGGGCCCGTGGAAGCGAACCAGGTGATGTTACCGGGCGCGATCTGTGAAGCGGTGATCAGGTCCGGGCCACCATCGCCATTGAGGTCGGCGACCGCGATGCTCCACACCACGGTATCTGCCGTGCTGACGACCTGTAGCGGATCGAACTGACCATTGCCGACGTTGGCGTACCAGCCCACTGTACCATTGTAGAAACCTGCAGCGATGTCCAGGTCGCCATCGCCATCCAGGTCCGCGAAGATCAAGGGTGCAGGGGCGCTGTGGTCGCGGGCAAGCAATACCGGTCCGGCCAGACCACCGCTTCCGTCATTCGGGAACCACACAAGGCTCCCGTCGGCCCAAGAGGCCACCACCGGATCGAGGTCGCCATCTCCGTCCAGGTCCACCAACTGGATGTCGCTCGGTCCATCCACACTCCAAGTAACGAGGTGGGGTGCGGAGAAAACGTTCGGTGTCAACTGCTCACACCAGCCGATCTTGTTGTCCTCCTCGGAACAGAAGAGCACATCGCGATCACCATCACCATCGAGGTCGGCAACAGCTACACAGTAAGCACCGTTGGCCTGGTCGGTAAGAATGATCAGTGGGGCGAATGCACCAGCTCCCAGGTTGCGGTGGTACTCCACTCTGCGGCTCCATTTCACGGTGACCAGGATATCCGGAAGACCATCCTGATCGACATCCTCCAATTCCAGCCACGTGGGCAGGCTCAAGGCGGTGGAGAGCACATTGGCCGTGCCGAAGACCCCACCTCCGAGGTTCTCGTACCAGCCAAGCCCATTCCCCCAATTTGTGATGTAGGCGACATCGAGATCACCATCCCCATCAATGTCGGCCGCTGCCACATCGATGCCATTGGCGGAGCCACTTGAAATAACCTGTGCCGGCCCGAAGTTGCCCGCCCCGAGATTCTCCCGCCAGTGTATCACGGCATTTCCGGAAGCAGCCAACAGCATGTCCAGATCACCATCCCCGTCCAGATCGGCCAGCTCGATGTCCGCAATGTTGCTCAGTGTGTCGACCGCTTGGCCGGTCCACGATGTGCCGGTACCATCGTTCGCATGCCAGTGCAGACCGCCCACCTGCGCCGTGGTGGCAACGTCCAGATCGCCATCCCCATCGATGTCCGCCACGACCAGCGCGTACGAGCCTCCACCTGCCGAACGGATCAATTGGGCTGGTCCGAAGTTCCCCGCACCATCATTCGCGTGCCATTCGAAGACCGCAGGTGATCCATGGCCGGTGATCACATCCGTATCACCATCCCCATCCAGGTCCGCCGCCACCACGAACTTGGCATACTGTGCATCGGCGTTGATCACAATGGGACCCGTGAACGTACCGGCCCCATCGTTCTCGTACCACGCGATCAGGCCATCTATTGCAAAGGCCGCAACAATGTCCATGTCGCCATCCCCGTCCAGGTCCGCCGCACGCACGCACCATGGACGATTGCCATCCGGTGCGAATTCCTGAAAGGCCCCGAACTGGCCGTGGACCGCTCCCAAAAGAAGTAGGCATAACAAGGATGATCCCGTGCGCATGGTCCGGTATTTCAACCGAATGTAAGCACGCGCCCCGAACCACAGCAGCGCTGATCCTCCGTCCATGTACAAAGGATCTATCATTGCGCTCCAAAGGGACTATGCTGTTCGTTACGGGCATGGGGAACATCAGGGATGTGATACCGTTCCCGAGGACGCCGAAGTGGGCGGAGTTCTAGTTCCAGGTTAGGTCGTCGGTTACTCACGCCCTGTCAGATCCCAACCTGTGCGTCGACCGATCTGCATCGGACCCATCGGGTCGACCTACAGGTAGTGGTGAGAACGGGGAATACTAACTTCGACTGACGAAGCGTGCCACAATTGTCGTCATATCTATCGTTGAGCCTTCATGAAGTACGAGATCAAAATAGAGAAGCCGGTTGAAGGCAACGGACGGATCGATCTTCGGCGATTGGCGCAGCTTGCGGACATCATCTCGAAGGTGGCCGAGGGAGCGCTCCAGTTGCGGCTGCGGGGCGTGAGCATCACCGCTGGCCGGAAGCAAGCGCGCTTGGATGACGCCCTGCGCATCGACCTCGTTGGGGTGAAAAAGGGCAGTACCCGTTTGATGGTGGAATGCCAGACCCTTGGCGAAACATTGACCGGGATCCAGTTCGACGCCTTTCGCCACGAAGAACAGTTGAAGCTCAAGGAACAGACCCCGATGTCGCTGTTCATGAACACGTTCAATGAAGCGCTGGATGAGGAGGGCAGCAAGGAGTTCCTGGACAAGCCGCTGCTCAACCAGTTGAAGGCCTTCAAGAAGGTGTTCCGTGGAGCTGAAGAGGCGTTCCGCATCAGCAACGACGGGCACACCAAAGGCCTCGTCATTGAGCGCACCTCCCTAAAGCGCATCGCTGAACTGGAGGACACGCTTCCCGAACCGGAGCGGATCGTGCTACAGGGTACCGTGGACCTGTTACAACACAGCAGTTCACGGATCAGGATCAAAGGTCCCGATGGCACCATGGAGGGCTTCCTATCCGACGATCTGGACCGCACCGAGGTCGCACAGTTCTGGACGAAGGAGGCCACGGTCATCGGAATGGTCCACTTCAAGCCGGGTGGTCGCCGCACCATCGAAGTGCAGCAATTGCATCCGGCGGAAAAAGGTGAGAGCTATTTCGCGAAGCAGCGCAAGGGAGAGCACACCGAACAGCAGATCGAAAGGCAACTGCGCGAAAAGGGTGGACGCAACAAAGCGAAAAGCGTGGTGGGTCAATGGCCAGGTGATGAGGACTTCGATCTGCTGCTGAGCCAGTTGACCGCATGAGACGCTTCGTGCTGGATACGAACGTGGTACTCGCCGCCCTGAAGGACCATCCACTATGGCAGCGCCTTCAGGTCGAACACAAGCTCGGGGCCGATGATGCCTTGGTCATGATCTCCACCGTCACCATGGCAGAGTTGCTGTCACTTGCAGAACAGAACGGGTGGGGACAGCAGAAGAAGGAGAAGCTCGAAAAACTCCTTCGGCGATACGTGATCATCGACATCAACCACGCCGACGATCCGCTGATGACCTCTTATGCGCGCATCGATGCGTTCAGCCAGGGAAGGTTGACCGGACACACCTTGGGGCTGAGTTCCCGGAACATGGGCAAGAACGATCTGTGGATCGCAGCGACCGCGGCAGTGACCAAAGCCACACTCGTGACAACGGATCCCGACTTCGACCATCTCAAGGAGATGTTCATCGACCTGGATCGTGTGAAACCATGAGCGCGGAAACGACCCTGTTCCCACGATAGCCAGCATCAACTGAGTTCTGATCCGCGCTGCCATTTCGACCACGCACATGGAAGACATCTTTTCACGCCCGGTATGCGACGCATTGGTAACCCGCATCAACAAGATCGGCGCGGACGATAAACCCCGCTGGGGGAAGATGAATGCTGCGCAAGTGCTGGCACACTGTTGCAAGCCATACGACACCCTATATGACGCGGACTATATCCGGAACAACCCACCGCCCAATGCGGTCGTGCGTGTGTTGGTGAAGCTGGTGGCCAAGCCGATGGTGGTGGGACCCAAGCCCTATCCGCGCAACGGTCGCACCGCGCCATCGTTCATCGTGGCCGACCAGCGTGATCTGGTGCGCGAGCGTGAGAAACTTGTTGCGTACATCAACAAGGTGCAGGCGCTGGGCAGAGCACATTTCGACGGCAAGCAGTCCCATTCCTTCGGAAAGCTCACGGCGCAGGAATGGAACGTGCTGTTCTACAAACACCTCGACCATCATCTGCAACAGTTCGGCGTGTGATCGGTAGTACGTCGCATTCTTGAGCATCATGGACTTCCCGGCCATCGACTCCTATTTCCAGAAGCAGCAGGAGCCCGCACGGAGCACCTTGATCTGGCTTCGCAAGCACATCAAGGACCAACACCCCGAGCTTGTCGAAGCCTCACGCTATGGCATGCCCTTCTTCGACCTTGATGGCAGGATGTTCTGCTACCTGTGGTGTGCCTCTACGACCGGCACACCCTACATCGGCTTCGTGGATGGCGCCCTCATCGATCACCCGGCACTGGTGCAAGGCGAACGCAAGCGCATGAAGATCTTCCTGGTGGACCCAACACTAGATGCGCCTGTGGAGATGCTGAACGAGGTGTTGGCGTGCGCGATCATGGTCAGAAAGAACAGGGTGGATGCGAAGCCGAAAAGGGATGTGCGAACCAAGTCGCGAGAAAGGCGTTCACGTCGAAGTGGATAACGTGGCCGTGTTTGCGCGCACGTCCCTCCTTCACCATCTTCACCCCCTTCACCTCCGTACGCCATGAAGATCTACCACCTCGCCAACTGCTCCACCTGCCAGCGCATCATCAAGGAGATCCCCAACATCAAGCGCTTCGAGCAACAGGAGATCAAGACGCAGCCCATCACCGACGCACAACTCGATGAATTGAAGAAGATGGCTGGCAGCTACGAGGCGCTCTTCAGCAAGATCGCCATGAAGTACCGCAGCATGGGGCTGAACGAAATGAAGTTGACGGAGAAGGACTTCCGCAAGTACATCCTGCAGGAGTACACCTTCCTGAAACGGCCGGTGATCATCATTGGCAAAGAGATCTTCATCGGCAACGCACCGAAGACGGTGAAGGCGATGGTGGAGGCGGCGGGTGCGTAAGCGCCAAAGCGTGTCCGGAACCACCTTACTTCCCAAGGAGACCCTCGATCTCGCCCTTGATCTCCGCATGGTCGGGAGCTTCCCGGTCGTACTTCTCCAGCAGGACCAGTGACCGGCGCAGAGAGGTCTTTGCCGCCTCCGGGTCCCGGTCCAACAGCAGTTCGCCCGCCGCCGCATGGAACTCCCAGTAGTTCGGATAGAGTTCTGAGCCACGCCGGAAGATCGCCAACAACTGCTCGGTGTGTTCGCCGGTCATCAAGCGCGAGGCCATGCCGTTCACCTCGGACAATTGCCAGGGGATCGTGCTTCCGCGAAAGGCAAGCATGGCTTCCACCTGACGCAGCAATTCGTCCTGTGCAGGAGGAGGTTCCAGCAGTTCGTAATTCATGTCCACCGCCACCAGGCTGTCGCGCAGGGAGAAGTCGTTGAAGCAGTGCGCAAGGAATTCCGGCGTGGCGCGAATGGGCACCGCATTGTGTGCTGCGAAGGGCACCTCCCGGAATACGAAGCCATGCAGCGCACCCGGCAGGCCCTCCCGTTCGATCGCCCGGGTGATCCAGGCATGGTGGTACATGTCCTTTGCGCTTTCCGGACCACCTGCGCTCAAATAAACCGAGCGGTGTGGATCCTGCTGCAGTTCCTCTACAACCGTTGGCAGATGCTCCTCGGCGCCATTGCCGGGTGTGTGCGCGATCACTACCGGAAAGCGATCGGGATACTGGGCGAATGCGTACAAGGCAAAACTCGCGGTGAAGGAGTGGCCCATGAGCACTTGCATGTTGCCGGGGTGATAGCGCTCCAGCAGTCCCGGAAGTTCCTCAACCAACATGCGTAGCAGTGCCGACCCAGGATCATCAGGACCCGGCAGGCGGCATTCCTTGATGCGATCCTCGTGCGGCACCACCACGGTGATGCATTCGGGGATCTCCTTGGTGTAGGTCAGGTAGCGGATGTCGTTCAGCACAGGCTCCACGAACCACTCATGCTGCCCATCCAGCAGGATGATCACAGGCATGCGTACCTCAGGTGAGGCGTATGGATGGAATTCCGGCAGGTGTATGAACACCTCGCGTTCGGTGCCGAATGCAGCGGACCGGAAACGGAGCGTGTCGATCTGTTGGGCCTTTGTACCGATCGACAATAGAGCAACAGCCGGAAGCAGAACCCACGCTTTCATGCATGCGAAGGTCAGTCTTTGGCGGCATTCCGAAAAGTCGTTGCCAATAGCAACCGGTATGCGTCCACCTCGGTCGGACCCGTGGCTGTTCAGCGTGCCACCACCAGCTGTTGACGCTGTAGCTCAGCGCCGCTCCTGTCCATCACACGTACCAGATACAGTCCGTTGGGCAGGTCGCCTACAAAAAGTGGTTCGGTGCTGATCACCTGCATTTGCACCGCTTCGCGTCCCATGGCATCCACGATGCTAACGGACACGGCATCGAAGGGTGGTTCACGCATCCAGATCACATCCGATGCGGGGTTCGGGAAGAATGCGGCAGGGCGTACCACGCTGTGATCGGCGATGCTGGAGGCAAGCTCCACATGCACGATCCCTTTCATGCCTATGGCTGCATGTGGGGCACAGACGTAGTAGATCGTACCGGATCCGATCAACGCGACCGTGAGAGGGTCCACAAGCGGATCGAATTGGAATTCCCCGGAAGGAGTATCACCATTGGCATTCCAGGTAGCCTCGCTGACCTGGGTGAAGGTGTGACCGGGATCGACAGGTACGATGCGCAATGAATCACCTTGCACCGCGTCGATCACGGCAGGGTTGAACTCAAAATCCGTAACGAACAATTCGTGTGTGGTCTGCGCGTGGACCGAAAAGGCAAGTACCAGGCACAGCAGGGTCGTGGTTATTCTCATGGTAACCGGGTTTTATTGTTTGATGTACGGGTAGTTCGAAGAACCTGTGGACAACTTGAGCTGTCCTGATCTTGACAAAGTGGTGCGTTGATCGATCTCTTTGAAGCATGAACAAGAAGCGCCCCTCAGCAGGATTCTTTGACCATCAAGATCGTCAGGCCAAGCTGGC
>JBGTIB010000070.1:0-6903 GCA_041745875.1 Flavobacteriales bacterium
CATCGCGATCATGGCCGCGTTGTCGGTGCAGTACGCGAAGGGAGGGATGAACGCTTCCCAACCTTCCTTCTCTGCCAGTTCCAGAACGCCATTGCGTAGCGCACTATTGGCACTGACCCCGCCCGCAATGGCAATGCGCGGGACCCCGGCGGACCTGGCCGCAAGTGCCAGTTTACGCAGGAGTACGTCCACGATCCGGTGTTGAAGTGCAGCGCACAGGTGCGGTAACTCACGCTGGGTGGACCCCGGTTCCCGGGCTTCGTTGTTCATCACCAGGTTCCGGAACGCTGTTTTGATACCACTGAAGCTCATGTCCGAACCTGCCATCTGAGGGGTCGGCAGGGTGTAGCGGAGCGGGTCGCCGTGTTGGGCCTGTTGATCGATGATCGGACCTCCCGGATAGGGCAGTCCCAAAACCTTCGCTCCCTTGTCGAAGGCCTCGCCCGCGGCATCGTCCACCGTGCTTCCCAGCACTTCCATCTCCAATGGGCCATGTACCAATACCAACTGGGTATGCCCCCCGCTGACCGTCAGGTTCACGAAGGGAAATTCGGGTACTGGCCGGTATTCCGCATCCTGGATGAAGTGGGCCAGCACATGCGCTTTGATATGATCCACGGCAAGCAGTGGAACACCCAGGGCCTGAGCCATGCTGCGCGCGAAACAGGTTCCCACCAACAGCGCACCCATCAGGCCGGGACCCTGCGTGAAGGCGATGCCCGAGAGATCCTCCTTTCGGACCCCCGCAACCTGCAGTGCGCGGTGTACCACTGGGACGATATGCTCCTGGTGCGCACGGCTGGCAAGTTCCGGAACCACACCGCCCCACTGCTGATGTACCTCCTGTCCCGCCACGATGTTCGAGTGCACCACGCCATCGATGAGGACCGCTGCTGCGGTATCGTCACACGAGCTCTCGATACCGAGGATGCGAATTGGCTTTCCGGGCTGCATGGTGGGTACCGGCTACTTTTGGCCGTACTGGCCCGTTCCTTGGGGTGAAGGCGGACAAAACTAAGAGCAAGCTGTCGGTACCGACCGGATATCGTTGGGTGGGGCGTGTGCTGCGCTGGGCAGGGCGCACTATTCTGGTGCTTGTCCTGCTTCTGTTGGCCGCAATGATCGCCCTGTTGTTCCCCCCGGTGCAGACCTGGGTGGCCCATTGGTTGGGCAGGACAGCCACGGAAAAATTGGGAGCGGAGGTCCGAATCGATCGTGTATCCATCAAGCCTTTCGGCCCCTTGGTGTTCGAAGGACTATATATCGGAGACCTGGCCGGGGATACGCTGATCGCGGCGCGCTCACTCCGCGTCCAGGGATTGCGCGTGCGTCCGGGTGCGCGGATCATACAGGCTTCACGGCTTGAACTTGATCAGGCCCGGTTCCGTCTGGCCACAGCTACGGGCGATCGGCACAGCAATCTGACCAAGCTGATGAACTTGTTGGCCACCGACGACACGTCAAGCTCGGGGCCTAACGAGTGGACCATACGCTGCAATGCGTTCCACCTGGAAGACCTGCACTTCTCGTTCCACGATGGGAACACCGTGCCGATGATCTTCGGTGTGGACTTCACGCATGTCAATGTCCACGACGCAAGTCTCGTGGGGCACCACCTGGTAGTGGCTGGCGATTCCCTCGGTGCGCATATAGAAAACCTGAACCTGCGCGAGCAGAGCGGTCTGGTAGTGGAGCGCCTGGCCGGTGCCACTTGGGTCAGCCCGCGTGGGATCCGCATCGACGACATGCGCCTGCGTACACCGGGGTCCGACATGTCAGGTTCCCTGCGTTTCGAAACGGAGGGCTGGACGGCCTACAACTCCTTCACGCAGGAAGTGATGATGCGACTTGACCTGGACAGTTCGCGCCTTGACTTCGCGGATGTGGCTTTTTTCGCCACCACGTTGGAAGGGATCTCCCTGCCCATCGATGTGCAGGGACGCGTCTATGGCACGGTAAGCGACCTGAAAGCCCGGAACCTGTCGTTGCGCTTGGGAGCCGCCACACATTTCACCGGCAGTGCCGATCTGATGGGTCTTCCCGACTGGCAGAACACTTTCATGATGCTCGACATCGATCATCTGAGGATGGATCATCGGGATCTTGCACAATTGCCGATCCCTCCGTTCACTTCCGGAGAACGGCTGCCGATACCTGAGGAGATCGTCCGCTTGGGCGAGGTCCGTTTTGAAGGGAACTTCACCGGTTTCCCACGATCGTTCACAGCGTACGGCCGGTCCACCACCGCCTTGGGCCAGTTGCGAACCGATCTTTCCTATGAGCGCGACACGATCACCGATGTGTTCAGCCTGGCCGGGCGAATGGCCACAGAAGGATTCAAGATCGGGCAGTTGCTGCGCGTGCCGGAACTAGGGTCGGTCGGGGCCAATATCCGGATCAAGGGAAGCGGACGAACCCTGGGCACCTTGGTCGCCGATGTGGAGGGACAGTTCCCGCTCTTCACCGTGAATGGCATCACCTTCACCGGGATCACTGCGAACGGCCGTATCGAGCCGGGTAGGTACAACGGCGAACTCCAGGTGCTCGACGAGCATCTCGTGCTTGATTTCAAAGGGCTGGCCGATCTGCGGGGCGAATGGCCGATGGTGGATTTCAACGCCTACGTCCAACACGCCGACCTGGCCGCCCTGGGGCTTGTGCGCAACGCGGACTACAGCACCCTGAGCGTCATCATCGATGCCGATGGCCGTCTGTCGCCGGATAGTTTGCAGGGCCGTTTGGAGTTCCTTGGGATCTCCTATTGCGACGATGCCGGCGAACATGACCTGGGCGATATCCTCCTTTCCAGTGGCAGGCGCGGCGGTGAGAACGTGATGGACCTGACCGCGACGTTCGCCGATGCAGAGGTGGTGGGGCGCTTCCTGCCGACCCAATTGGGATCGGCGATCACCAATGTGGTCGCCAGCGTTTTCCCGGCGCTGGCCGATGAGGTCGACTACGTGCAGGCCGAACAGGATCTGCGGTTCACCGTGATCGCGAAACGGACCGGCCCCGTACTGGATCTTTTCGTGCCGGGTCTTGGGATCGACAGCGGAAGCGTGTTCAAGGGTTCGCTGGACAGCCGCAGCTTCGACCTCTCCTTCGAAGCGGATATCACGGGCATGCACTACGGAGATCTGAAAGCCACTGAGGTGAACGTGATGTTGGACAAGACGCTTGACGTACTGGCATTCGGCGTCACCAGCACCCGCCAGCAATGGAAGGACAGCGTCTGGTTCTCCGGCACGCGGCTCCAAGGCAAGGCCTACCAGGATGAACTGGACTTCTCACTGGGTTGGGACCATAGCAACAGCGGTACCAACGGCAACCTCGATATACTGGGTGAAGTGCGGGGACCGGGTTCCTACACCCTGGACCTCCAACCGTCGCACCTCTATTTCGGGCGCGGCAATTGGATGAACATGCAGGTGGCCCATATCCACATCGACAGTTCCACGGTCCGGGTCGATTCGCTCATCCTGCTCAACGAGGGACAACGGATCGCACTGGATGGCAGCATCTCACGCGATCCCACGCGCGCCCTGGCATTCGACCTGTTTGATGTCAGCCTGGAGAACCTCACTCCCTTTCTCGATGGACCTGTGGTGAAGGGAACCCTGGCAGGCGATGGTCGGATCTTCGATCTCTATGCAGCGCCGCATGTGGACAGCTACATCTGCATGGACAGTGTGAAAGTGCAGGACATCACAGTGGGGGATCTGGTGTTCGCGGCCAATTGGATGGATGGTCAGCAGGCCGTGGAGGTCAACGGCATGCTCACGCGCGGGCCCATCAAGGCATTGGACTTCAGTGGGAGGATGTCGTTGCTGGAGGAGAACTCGGTGGATCTTGCGCTCACCATGGATCGCTTCGATCTGACCTTCATCGATCCGTACCTGCCCGAGGGTATCAGTGAGATCCAAGGTCAGGTCACGGGTATCCTGACCGTGGATGGCACCCTGGCGGAACCTCGCATCCGGGGCGAACTGGATCTGTACGAGGCCGGGCTACGGATCGACTACCTCAACACCCTCTACCGGTTCAGTCACCGGGTGAAGGTCGAGCCCGATATGTTCGCATTGGATTTCGTCACCATGCATGACGAGGAAGGGAACACGGCGCGCTTGGGCGGTACCATCCTGCACAAGGGACTGAAGGAGTGGAACTACAACGTGTGGGGCACACTGGACGGGCTGATGGTGATGAACACCTCGGTGAAACAGAATCCGCAGTACTACGGGAAGGCATACGGATCCGGGGAAGTGGAGGTGAGCGGATCGGAAGGACGCATGGACATCACCGTGGATGCCCGCACCGGGCCGGGCACCGACATCCACTTTCCCGTGGGGGGAAGCACGGAAGTGTCGCCGATCGGATTCGTTCGATTCACGGCCAACGACAGCTTGCTGGCCGATCAGCCACCCGTGGACCTTTCGGGGGTGACCTTGGAAATGAACGTGGAGGTGACACCCGACGCGGTCTTCGAGCTCATCTTCGACCCCACCGTGGGCGACGTGCTCACCGGTCGCGGTCGGGGGAACATGGAGATGGTCGTGGGACAGACCGGCGATTTCCAGATGCGTGGTCAGGTGGAAGTGTCCGATGGTGATTACCTGTTCACGCTGCGGAACGTGGTGAACAAGCGCTTCCAGATCGAACCCGGTGGCCGCATCGTGTGGTACGGTGATCCATTCGACGCACAGCTTGATATCAGTGCCATGTATCGTGTGCGCGCGCCATTGTATGACATCATGTTCGAGAAGAACGAAGCCTTCCGAAAGCGTGTGCCCATCGAGGTTGTGATGCACCTGCGTGACAAGTTGCTGAACCCGGAGATCCGCTTCGATGTTCGCCTGCCCACAGTGGACGAAAGCGTGCGCACGCAGGTGAACAGTGTGTTGAGTACCGAACAGGAAATGAACCGGCAGGTATTCGCGCTCATCGTGCTCAACCGCTTCGTTCAGCCACCGTTCCAGGGAGGCGGTGCGTCGTCTCCTGCTGGAGGGATGGCGGCTGGCACTACCACCAGTGAACTGCTCAGCAACCAGGTCAGTAACTGGCTTTCACGCCTCAGCAGCGACTTCGACCTTGGTGTGAACTATCGTCCCGGCGACAATATCACGCAGGACGAATTGGAACTTGCAGTGAGCACGCAGTTGTTCGACGAACGCTTGTTGCTGAGTACCAACGTGGGTGTACAGTATGGTGCACAGGCAGCGCAGAACACCAACTCATTGGTAGGGGATTTTCAAGTGGAATACCTGTTGTCCAACGATGGCAAGCTGCGTCTGAAAGCCTTCAGTGTGAGCAACGACAGGAACCTGAACCGAGCCGATCAGGCACTGACAACCCAAGGTGCCGGAGTGGCCTACCGCCGCGAAGGAGACAGCTTCCTGGACCTGTTCCGCAGGCGCGACCGGTCGATCAAATAGGTGTTCCGGTAAATGGAAGCCTGACGCAGCGAGCACGCCTTCCCTTTCATGCAGCCTACTCACCACCCAGCTTCAAGCTATGACCCAACTTGTCCTTCTTGGTGCGCAGGTAGCCGCTGTTGTGCGGGTTGGAAGGCACTTCAATGGGTACGTTCTCCACGATCTCCAGCCCATAGCCGACCAGCCCGGTACGCTTGCGGGGATTGTTGGTCATCAGACGCATCTTGCGCACGCCCAGGTCGTGCAGGATCTGCGCCCCAACGCCATAGTCGCGCGCGTCCATATCGAAGCCCAGCATGAGGTTGGCTTCCACCGTATCGGCGCCTTGTTCCTGCAACTTGTAGGCCTTCAGTTTATTCAGCAGTCCTATGCCCCGTCCTTCTTGTTGCATGTAGAGGATCAAGCCCTGGCCTTCACGCTCCACCATTTGCATGGCCTGGTGCAACTGCGGACCACAGTCGCAACGGCAGCTTCCGAAGATGTCGCCCGTGACACAACTGCTGTGCACGCGCACGAGTACGGCGTCATGCTCGTTCCAGGTGCCCTTGATCAACGCCAAGTGTTCCTCACCGGTGCTGATCTGCCGGTATGCCACCAGTTCGAAATCGCCGAAGACCGTGGGCAGTTTCACATCGACCTGGCGTTCCACGGTGCGTTCGGTACGCATCCGGTAGGCCACCAGATCTTCGATGCTGACGAGCTTCAGTCCGAACTTCTTGGCAATGACCTGCAGCTGCGGCAGGCGGGCCATGGTACCGTCCTCGTTCAGGATCTCCACGATGCAACCGGCCGGTTCGAAACCCGCTAAACGCGACAGGTCAACGGCCGCTTCGGTATGTCCGGTGCGTCGCAATACGCCGCCTTGCTTGGCCTTCAGTGGAAAAATGTGACCGGGGCGCAACAGGTCACCAGGAGTGCAGGTCGGATCGATCAACGCGAGCATCGTTCTGCTGCGGTCGCTGGCACTGATCCCGGTGGTGGTGCCACGCCCCCTGACGTCCACGCTCACCGTGAAGGGTGTCTCGTGCAATGCGGTATTATCGCGGACCATCAATTCAAGGCCCAACTCTGAACAGCGTTGTTCGGTGAGCGGCGCGCAGATCAACCCTCTGCCATGGGTGGCCATGAAGTTGATCACCTCGGGAGTGGCGTTCCGGGCGGCGGTCACGAAATCGCCTTCGTTCTCGCGATCCTCGTCGTCCACCACGATGACCACTTTTCCTTGGCGGATATCCTCAATGGCGTCCTCGATCGGGTCGAACAGCTTGGTCATGGGCGTGGAAATGCGCAGCAAAGGTAGGTGTGGCGCGTGCAAGGGGGATGGGCGGGGACAGGGCAAACGCATCTAAAGTCCTAGGACCTTTAGGAGATAGTCGTTATCCCATCCGGCCTTGAGCCGTTTGGATTTGATGCCCACTTTGGTGGATGTGTCCCTCTTGAGCATGGTGAGTGTCATCTTGGTGAGGGTGGA
>JBGTIB010000071.1:0-47431 GCA_041745875.1 Flavobacteriales bacterium
GCCGACCCCTTCCTCATAGGCAATGCTGCGGTTGAGGGATTCATCATCGTGACCAAGGAGAAAACGACAGTATCCAACAAGCTCCCGCAGGTCGCGGCGAACTATGGTGCGTCCACCATCAGCATCTCAGATTTCTTGAATGATCGCGGATTCAAGCTACAGCGCGGGGTGTAGAGATGCTGAACGTCTGTGAGTCTTGGCCTTCAATCGCCCCCCTGTCAACAACTTCCCGACCCACCGGCCCACCACCTTTCCTCCATCAGCGTTCTGTTGCAACAAGGCAGTTGCCGCCAAACCCGTCACGGGCAAACGAAGTGACGCGTGTAGCGGTCTGTGCAGGAGCAGGCGGCCAGTTCTTGGGCCTACTTCTTCCTGGCCTTCTTTGTTGGCTTGCTCTCTAAGCGCGCCTGCTTCTTCTCACCCTGGGTAAGGGCCAGGTAGTTCTCGCTGGTCACCACCTTGCGTCCGCTGCGGGTCTCCAAGTCCTTGCGGGCCTCTCCGGCCACCTCGCCGCCATCGCGTGCAGCACGTTTGTTCTGTGGGAAGCCCTGCGCATCGCGGTTGCGGGCGATCTCGGTGGTGGCAGCCTCACCCAACATGGAGAAGATCAGCTCCAGATCGGTCATGTGGTCGCGCAGGTTCTCCCGCTTCAGCGCCTTGAAACGCGCGTATTCCGAGGGCGTCATCCCGAAGGTGGCCTCACTGATCTTGGCGGTGAGGATGGCATATTCACGCTGCTCCTTCACCCCGCGCTTCTTCCACTCGTCGGTCAGTTCGTCGCGGATGGCGATGGAACGCATGCGCTTTTCGATCCAGTCGTCGCTGTAACCCTTGGCCTTGTAGATGGCCCGTGTGCGTTTGCTGGCCAGTTCGGGGTCCTCGATCTCCTGCACGCGTTCGTAACCCACTTTCGCCAACCAGCGCTTGAAGGGTTCGGCCTTGGGGCTGGAGATCGCCTGGATGATCCGGAACAGTCCTTCCGTGTTCGCGCAGGCCATACTTTGCGCGCCACCACTGGTCGGAAAGGCAAGGGGGTGGGAGATATTCCCCCACCCTTTGTCGAGCTCCGGGTCGCGCCTGCGCATATCGCGCATATAGCTTCTCACATCCGCCGAATCCGTGAGCGCGGCCACCACATCGGCGATGACGAACCACCACTCGTTGTTCTGCAAGGTGCGGCGCACTTCCTTGCGTTGGAATATGGCGATGCGGGTGTCTGGTGTGTCGGGTCGCTTGGCCATGGTGCGGTCGGTGGGTGGCGTGGAATGCGTCAAGAGGGGATGAACAATATAGTGGTGGCCAGAGTACCACGACCGAAGCTCGATCGTTGACGGAGCACTATTCCCCCCTGCTGCGCGTCTGTGCCTCTTGGCGAAGCCATTTATGTCGCCGATCATCATCTACCTTGCTTCCCAGATCCCCCGACCATGATCCACTACTGGTATACGATCGCGAAGATCATGGTGCTTAGGAAGTTCCAGCGGCCGGTGGCGTTCGATGCCACGCTGGAGCGCAGCTTCCGGGTGCGGCTGTTCGATTGCGACGGCCTGCGGGTGATGACGGCCTCGCGGTATCCGGCGTACATGGACTTCATCCGCTGGGAGCTGATCGCACGCTCTCCCTTGTTCGGCGCGATCGTAAAGCGCGGACTGGCTCCTACGTTGGGCTCACAGAAGCTCATCTATCGTCGGCCCTTGGAGCGCTGGACGCGTTTCAACCTGCGGTTGGAAATGGTCGGCTGGGATGATAAATGGGTGTACCACCTACATCACTTCACGCAGGAGGGGCGCATCCATGCGATCGGGGTGACGCGTGCCTTGATCTGGAAGCGCGATGTGCCCAGCCTATTGGCGGATGTTCTCCGTGAGGCGGGGGGACCGACCACCGCGAAGGCGCCACCGGATTGGGTGAACGATCTGTTCGTGAACGATACTACGTTGCTGGAGATGGGTGAACGGGAACTGTTCTCCTGACACCATGTCCCCTGGCCTTCTTCGCGGTGTTCACTTCCGCATCTCCTTGCGCGCTGCATCCAACCGATAGCGCTTGTCATCGTAGGCCATCAAGCGCGGGTCCGCGGTAACCTTGGTGTATCGTTGCGGTTCAGGGCCGGAGGACGGCAGGACGTTCCTTTCACATGTTGCCCATCCCACCTTCCCGGCATTTTCGTCAGGCTGTCCAGCCACGCGATCGCACAACGATTTCGCCCACTTCTTACCCAACATCAACGGATCTCTCGTGTGCGCCGGGGAACCTTTGCCGCATGAAAAACCCGAACATGAAAGCCGTGGTCTACACCAGCTACGGCGCACCCGAAGTGCTGCAACTCACCGAAGTGGCCCGGCCCTCGCCCAAGGACAACGAAGTGCTCATCCGTATCCATGCCACCACGGTCACCAGTGGCGACATCCGTCTCCGCAAGGCCGACCCCTTCGCCGTACGTTTCATGTTCGGCCTCTTCAGCCCGAAGCTCCAGATCCTTGGGCACGAGGCGGCCGGCGTGGTGGAAGCCGTGGGCAGCAAGGTCACGCGCTTCCGCAAGGGCGATCGCATCTTCGGTTCCACGGGCATGGGCTCCGGAACCTATGCTGAATACATCTGCCTACCCCAGGATGGTGCCCTCGTCACCACCCCCGCACATGTGAGCGATGAAGAAGCCGCCACCCTCGCCGTGGGTGCGTTGACGGCCCTCTACTTCTTGAAGCAGGCGAAACTCCAGGCCGGACAGCACATCCTCATCCACGGCGCATCGGGTTCCATCGGCACCGCTGCGGTGCAGATCGCGAAGAGCATGGGAGCGCACGTGACAGCAGTGTGCAGCACCGCCAACGTGCAGCTTGTGCGCTCGCTTGGCGCCGACCGCGTCATCGATTACACCAAGGAGGACTTCCTCACACTGGGCGCAACCTACGATGCCATCTTCAGCACCGTGGGCCGCACCAACTACGCGCAGTGCAAAACGCTGCTCAACAAAGGCGGCGTCTTCCTCACCAGCTTCGCTGCACCCAGCGACTTCGTACACATGCTGGGAGCCAAGCTCTTGGGTGGCACGCGTGTGATCGGTGGCGGTGCGCCGGATGGATCGGCGGACCTCGAGCACATCCGCTCGCTCATGGATGCGGGCCTGCTCAAGGCCGTCATCGATCGCAGTTACCCACTGGCCGCCATGGCCGAAGCGCACCGCTACGTGGAAATGGGACACAAGAAGGGCAACGTGGTGATCAAGGTCGCGGCGTAGGCGATCACACCGCAGCGGCCTTGCTCACGATGCGCTTGCGGATCCGGCTCAAGGACTCCGGCGTTACACCCAGGTAGCTTGCCAGCAGGTATTGCGGCACACGTTGCACCAGTTCGGGCCGTGCGGTCATCAGGTCCAGGTAGCGTTGCTCCGGCGTCTTGGTGATGAAGGAGGCCAACACATCCTGCGCATCGCCGAAGTCGTTCTCCACCGTGATACGGCAAGGGGACTCCATGCGCGGGTGGCGGCGGAACAATTCCTTCTCCGCCGTATAGGCCCACACCGCCAAGGTGCAATCCTCCACGCAGGCCAGGTAGTGGTCGGCGGGCACCTGGTTCGCGAAGCTCTTCAGCGAGGCGATGCTCTGCCCCTCCGTGTAGAAGGCGGTGGTGCGCTCGCTGCCATCCACGTTGTAGTAGCGGTGTACGCAGCCCTTCATGCAGTAATACGACTCCGTGGCCACCTGCCCGGCCTCAAGCAGCACCGTTCCCTTCTTGAAGTTGCGGATGGGCACCAGTTCATCCAGATCGCGGGCTTCTTCCGGTGAGAGGCCCTCGGTAGCACCGGGGATCTGGGAGGCGAGGAGTTGCATGGGGATGGGTGATGGGTGCAAGGTATGCCGGTAGTAGGTCCAAATGTTATCCTGATCGCTCAGTGAGCACAGAATGAACCCTGAACTAATGTGTCCACCTCCTTCACGCAAGTGGAGGGCATCACCATCGAACAGTATTTCCTGCTGCAGCGCATGGAGCGGGTGAAGGAGCTGATCAAGTACGATGAGCTCACCATCAGCGAGATCGCGGACCGCACGGGCTTCAGCAGCGTGGCGCACCCGAGCGCTCAGTTCAAGAAGTTAACGGGTATGACGCCCACGGCGTTCAAGGCGGTCGGGAGCGGTCGCACGCCGCTCGACCACGTGGGTGGGCTGATATAAAGCTTTCCCCAAAGGATGTAACGCGTTCGGTCCATCGTGGTCGGTGCTTTGTACCCACAAACACGAATGACCATGAACAACACGAACATCACCCTTCCGCTGCTCGATGTGAACAGTCCGCATTGCGCGCTGCGCGTCGAGAAGGCCATCCGCACGGTACCTGCCATCACTGGTGCTGAGGTGGACCTGAACGCCCACGTGGCCAACCTGACCAGCGCCGCACCCGCACAAGCGGTGCGCGAGGCGGTGGCCGCAATCCGGCAAGCCGGCTACAACGTGGCCACCGAGGTACAGCGCTTCACCACCACCGGTGTCACCTGCGCCGGTTGCGCGAGCAGCGTGGGCAACATCCTGAACAAGCTGCCCGGCGTGATCAGCGCGCGCATCGATCATGTGGAGGATCTGGCCGAGGTCGAATTGGTGAAAGGCACGCTGTCGCTCGAGGATCTGTTGAACGCCCTCAAACCCGCTGGTTACGGCCTTGTCGCGCAAGCCGCATAAGCACCATTTGACATGAGCACTGAGAAAAGCACCCTGGTACTGCCCGTGGAGAACATGGACAGCGAGCACTGCGCGCTGATCGTGGACAAGGCCCTGGGGACCGTTCCTTCGGTGACGGCCCACCACGTGGAACTGAACAACCGCAGCGCGGTGATCGAGAGCACTACGCCCGTTGAGGCCGTGCGCGATGTGGTGAAGGCCATCCGCGACAACGGGTACGATGTGCCCACGCTGAGGCGCACCTTTCCCGTCACCGGCATGACCTGCGCCAGTTGCGTGGGCAGCGTGGAGAGTATGCTGCTTGCCCAGCCCGGCGTGCTGAACGCCGCCGTGAACCTGGCCACCAACACCGTGCAGGTGGAGTACGTGCCCGGCGTGATCGATGAGCGCCGCATGCGCGCAGTAGTGCAGAGCATCGGCTACGACCTCATCATCAGCGAAGAGCATGAGGCCACCGCCGACCTGGAAGAGATCCAGCGAGTCCGCATGCGATCGTTGAAACACCGCTTGTGGGCCTCCATCGCACTGAGCACACCGCTGGTGGTCATCGGCATGTTCATGATGCACGAACCCTGGGCCAACTTCGTGATGTGGGTCTTGAGCACGCCGGTGGTGCTGGTATTCGGTCGCTCCTTCTTCATCAACGCGTGGAAGCAGGCGAAACACCGCAGCGCGAACATGGACACGCTGGTCGCCCTCAGCACGGGCGTGGCCTATGTCTTCAGCGTCTTCAACACCACCTACCCCGCGTTCTGGACCGATCGTGGGCTGATGCCGCACGTGTATTTCGAAGCGGCCGCGGTCGTCATCACCTTCATCCTGTTGGGCAAGTTCTTGGAGGAACGCGCCAAGGCAGGCACCAGCAGCGCGATCAAGAAGCTGATGGGCCTGCGCCCCAGCACCGTGCTGCGCGAAGGAGCCGACGGCAAAACGCAGGATGTCCCCATCGCCGAGGTGAACGTGGACGACATCCTGGTGGTGCGTCCGGGCGAGAGCATCGCGGTCGATGGCGAGGTGATCAGTGGCGAGAGCTATGTGGATGAGAGCATGCTCAGCGGTGAGCCGGTGCCCGTGGCGAAGCTCGTGGGCGCGCAGGTGCTGGCCGGCACCATCAACCAGAAAGGCAGCTTGCGCATGAAGGCCCGCAAGGTCGGAGCCGCCACGTTGCTCGCGCAGATCGTGCGCACTGTGCAGGATGCTCAGGGCAGCAAGGCACCCGTACAGAAGCTGGTGGACAAGATCGCGGGGGTGTTCGTGCCCATCGTCATCGTCATTGCCATCGTCAGCGCCATCGTGTGGTGGATCTTCGGTGGCGAGCATGCGTTCACACAAGGCCTGTTGGCCATGGTCACCGTGCTGGTGATCGCCTGCCCCTGTGCTTTGGGCCTGGCCACACCCACCGCCATCATGGCCGGCATGGGCAAGGGCGCCGAGAACGGGATCCTGATCAAGGACGCTGAGAGCCTGGAGCGCGCGCGGAACATCACCGCCATCGTGCTGGACAAGACCGGCACCATCACCGAAGGAAAGCCGGAGGTGGTGGAGGCCATGGGCCTGGGCGATGCCGAAGTGGCGAGCGCGTTGTTGATGATCGAATCGCGGTCCAAACACCCATTGGCAGAGGCCGTGGTGCGGCATCTGCAGAACGCACCTGTTGGCCCCAACGCACCCGTAGCGTCGACCCACTGGGTCGACACGACCGGTGCCAAAGCCACCCAGTCCGCATTCGAAGACCTGACCGGCAAAGGCGTAAAGGCCACCATCAGTGGCACCACCTGGCTGGTGGGCAACCGCCGACTAATTGAGGAGCACGGCATCGCCATCGGCCCGGAATACCGCGATACCGAGAAGCGCTGGCAGGAAGCCGCCCACACCGTGATCTGGTTCGCCGATGCGAAACAAGTGCGTGCCGCCATCGCCATTGCGGACCGCATCAAGCCGTCCGCAGCAGAAGCCATTGCACGGTTGAAGGAAGCCGGCATCAAGGTCTACATGCAGACCGGTGATTCCCGCCGCACCGCAGAAGCCGTTTCGAAAGCGGTCGGCATCGATGACTTCCGCAGTGAGGTGCTGCCCAAGGACAAGGCCGCCTTCGTCACTGGACTTCAGCAGCAGGGTCATGTTGTGGCGATGGTGGGCGACGGCATCAACGACAGCGAGGCATTGGCGAAGGCCGACGTCAGCATCGCCATGGGCCAGGGCAGCGACATCGCCATGGACGTGGCCCGCATGACGCTCATCAGCACCGACCTCAACACCATCCCGCGTGCCATCACGCTTTCACGGAAGACCGTGAGCCTCATCCGCCAGAACCTGTTCTGGGCCTTCATCTACAACGTGCTCGGCATACCGATCGCGGCCGGTGTACTCTATCCCTTCACCGGCTTCCTATTGGACCCCATGCTCGCCGGTGCGGCCATGGCCCTGAGCAGCGTGAGCGTAGTGAGCAACAGCCTGCGCCTGAAGTGGGCGAAGCTCGATCAATGACCCCGAACAACAGACCTCAACCCCATCGACCCATGAGAAGCTTGCTATCCCTCATCGCGCTACCATCACTGCTGTTCTTCAGCAGTTGCAGCGCCCAGATCAAGAACGCACAGACCACCATCGTCCGCATCGATGGCGACTGCCCGATGTGCGAGAAGACCATCGAAAAAGTAGCCTACGTAAAGGGCGAGGCGGAGGCCGACTGGGATGTGGATGCGAAGACCGCGCGCATCACCATCGACAGCACCCGCACCGATGTGGACGCCGTGCTGCAGCGCATCGCCCACGCGGGGTATGATAGCGAGCGCTATCTGGCCCCGGATGCGGCGTACGCCGCGCTGCCCGGTTGCTGCCAGTACGAGCGCACGTTCAAGCGGAAGGCCATGACCACACACAGTGCTGCCACGGACCACAGCGGTCATGACCACGCCCACGATGCCCCGGTCACCGATGCGCCCCAAGCCACCGGTGAAGCCCTCGGTCCTGTGTTCGATGCCTACTTCGATCTGAAGGATGCCCTCGTGGCCTCGGATGCGAAGAAGGCTGCCGCACAAGCCGCCGAACTTTCCTCGGCGGTGAAGGCTGTGCCGATGGAAGGCATGGACGCGGACCTGCATACGGTGTGGATGCAGGAGATGGAGCTACTCGCGAACACCAGTGCTGGAATCGCCTCGAAGTCGAAGTTGGAGGAGCAGCGCAAGGCCTTCGCCGAACTGACGGAAGCGATGCTCGCGCTTGTGAAGGCGCGGCCAGATACTACGCCCATTTACCTGGACCACTGCCCCATGTACGAGGGCGGCGCAGACTGGCTCAGTCGCGACAAGGCCATCAGGAATCCCTTCTACGGCGCGCAGATGATGAGCTGCGGTAGCGTGAAGGAGACCATTGTGAAATAAGACAACGGACCAACCGCCATCATGGACCTCCTTCGTATCCTCCGCACGCTCGCGCTTCTGATCGCGCTTCTGTACCTGCTGCTCTCCGGTGATGTGATCGCACAGACCGGCACGCCCGGGCATCCGCTGGGCACCAGCACTCCGGAAGGCAGCTTTACGCCGCGTACAACCCGATACGAACTCATCGTACGGGACACCATCGTGAACTACACGGGAAAGTCGCGCAAGGCCTTCACCGTGAACGGGCAGATGCCGATGCCGACGCTCACTTTCACCGAGGGTGATACGGCAGAGATCGTCGTACACAATGCGATGGAGAAGGAGGAAACCTCCCTCCACTGGCATGGTATCATCCTGCCGTATGAGTTGGACGGTGTGCCTTACCTCACCACGGCCCCAATCAAGGCCGGTGAAACCCAGGTGTACAAATTCCCACTGCTGCAGAGCGGCACTTATTGGTACCACTCGCACACCAAGTTGCAGGAGCAGAACGGCATGCACGGCGCGCTCATCATCCACAAGCGCAACGAAGATCCCATGCCCGAGCAGGTGCTCATCCTCAGCGAGTGGACGGACATGAAGCCCTTCGAGGTGCATCGTCGCCTGCACACGGCGAACGACTGGAGCGCGATCAAGAAACACCAGATCCGACCGGGCACCGTGCAGAGCTACAGCGATGCTATCAAGGAAGGTGCGTTCGGCATCAAGCTCACCAACGAGTGGAAGCGCATGAACGCCATGGACGTAAGCGACGTGTACTACGATCTGCTCTTCGCCAACGGCAAGCCCGTGGACCAGGCAGGGCAGTTCAAGGCAGGTGAGCGGGTGCGCGTGCGACTGATCAACGGGGGTGCGAGCAGCTACTTCTGGATCACCTATGCGGGTGGAAAGATGACCGTGGTGGCCAGCGACGGCATCGACGTGGAGCCGGTGGAAGTCGACCGCTTTATCATGGGCATCGCCGAGACCTACGACATCATCGTGACCATCCCGGCGGACAGCACGGCCTTCGAACTGCTTGCCACCAGCGAGGACCGGGTGCGCTCCACATCCATGTGGCTGGGCGATGGCATCCGTCAACTGGCCGCACCGCTTCCACCCCTGAAGTACTTCGAGGGGATGGAGATGATGAACGACATGATGAAGATGAACGGTGATCTCGATGACATGGGTATGAACATGAGCCTTCAGCAGATGGACATGAACGTGGTGATGTACCCGGAGATCACCGGTGCGAAGGATGCGACCCTAGTTGAAGGAGCTGGACACTCCCATGGCGGTGACGCATACAACAGCAATGCGCTGTCCGATATCGTCACGTTGAACTATGCCATGTTGCGTTCACCCACCAGCACAGCGCTACCTCCGGGACCAATGAAAGAGATGCGCTTCGAGCTCACCGGCAACATGAACCGCTACCTATGGGCCATTGACAACAAGACCGTTTCGGAGACCGACCGCATCCTGATCCGCAAAGGCGAGAACGTGCGCATCATCATGTACAACAACAGCATGATGCGCCACCCGATGCACCTGCACGGTCACTTCTTCCGCGTGGTGAACGGCCAGGGCGACCACGCGCCACTGAAGAACGTGCTGGACATCATGCCCATGGAGACCGACACCATCGAGTTCGCCGCAACCGAAACGGGCGACTGGTTCTTCCATTGCCATATCCTCTACCACATGATGAGCGGCATGGGCCGCGTGTTCAGCTACGAGAACACTCCGCCGAACCCGCAACTGCCTGATGCGAAGAAGGCCGCGCGCATCTTCGCCCGCGACGACAAGGAATGGCACTTCATGGTGCAGAACGACTTCGCCACCAACGGCAACGACGGCGAGGCCATGTACATGAACAAGCGCTGGAACCTGCAGAGCGAATGGCGCCTGGGCTACACAAAAGAGCACGGCCAGGAAGTGGAGACCCATTTCGGCCGCTACTTCGGCAAGATGCAATGGCTGTTCGTGAACGTGGGTTTGGACTGGCGCGCACGCGAGGGACATGGCGGCAGCGAGCCGGACGACAACCTCTTCGGGCAGCGCAACACCAAGAACAGCCGGAGCGTGGGGCACATCGGCTTCCAATACACCTTGCCGATGTTGCTGGTCCTGGACTTGCGCATCGACACCGATGGTCAGCTCCGCTCGCAGCTGATGCGTGAGGACATTCCCCTCACACCACGCCTGCGCCTCGACCTGATGGTCAACAGCGACCTGGAGTACATGGGCCGTTTTCGTTACGTGTTGGACAAGACCTGGGCGCTGAGCACACACTACGACAGTGACATGGGGTTGGGCGTGGGAGTGATGGTGACGTACTGAGGATTGGGTTAAGCCGCACACTCAGCTCTACCCCCAGTGTCCCTCCAAATGACACTTGATCAAGTACGATGAGCCTACCATCAGCGAGATCGCGGACCGCACGGGCTTCAGCTGTGTGGCGCACCTGAGCGCGCAATTCAAGAAGTTCACCGGAATGAGGCCCACGGCGTTCAAGGCGTTGGGGCACGCCCGCAACCCGCTGGACAGGGTGAGCTGAGCCGATGTAAACCTTCTCGCGAAGGATGTAACACGTACCGCATCAGGCGCGTGGACTTTTGTGGCGTCGAACAACTAGAACAAACCGCCATGAACACTTTTCCTCCAGCTGGCCTACCAGTTCAGCTTACATCCCGGCAGCGACGCGTTCGCGCGAAACATGCCCACGTTCCTGACGAAGTCTACTGCAGAGCATTACCTTGACCTGCTGAAGGACGGGTCCACGTTGTTGCAACACGCACCACGGAAGCTCGTCGCGTGGAGCCGGATCCGTGAGTGGCTGGTAAATGCTGAAGTGATATCCACCAGCGCTCGAATGCGCGCCCTTCTCACCCCACCCTCCATGGAAGCGGACCCCGCGCACGAGCAACTCCGGTGCTTCACCGATCGGTTGCTGAAGTTGAACGAAGGGGACTGGGTAAGATTTCGCGATCCGTTCCGACCGATCCACCTGGCCAAGGGTGAGCATTGGTTGCAGGCGGGTGATGTATGCGGACATGTGGGTTTTGTCGTTTCTGGCTTGATCCACGCCTACTACATAGCGCAAGGCGAACAGGTGACCCAGGAATTCTACTTCGAGAACACCTATGCCACGAGCTATGTCAGCTTCCTTACCGGTCAACCATCGCAGCGCTACCTGCAGGCACTGGAGGAAACCCATCTGCTGATCCTGTCGCGCGATGACCTGTATCGATTCTACAGTGGATCACAGGACGCGGAGCGCATGGGCAGGCTGATCGCCGAAGGGGCCTTCATGCGCTTCGACTACCGCACGCATCAATTCCTGCTCAAGGCACCGGAGGAACGCTATCGGGATCTCCTCAAGGACCGTCCCAATGTGATGCAACGCGTACCACAGAAGCTCGTGGCGTCCTACCTCGGCATTCAGCCCGAGTCATTGAGCCGCATCCGCAAGCGGATCGCGAAGGGATGATGCGTTCTTAACCAAGGTCAATGGAAGTTGGGGTGTGGCCGCGTGTCCTTTGCGGCCCATAAGCACACCCATGTTCCACCACGCGGCACCGCGCGGTTTGGTACCGATGTAAACCTTCTCCTGAACGATGTAACACCCACGGCAACAGGTCCGTGGACTTTTGCTCCCTCGAACAAACCACTGCACCCAAGAACCCAACTCCCGTGAAACACACTTTTCCCTTTGCCATTTCCCTGTCCCTTTTGCTCAGCCTGTTCGCTGGAACAAGCGCGCACGGACAATGCGCCCAGCTCTCCACGTTGAGCAGCGCGCAAACCATTGCAGCGGATGCGCCGCTCGCTTCGCCTGAGCCGCTTCGCGAAAAGACCGTGGGGCAGTGGATCGCTGGCGGAAGAGTGCTGCGCACCCAGCGTTGGGACCACCCTTCATTCAAGCTCCGTGTGGGGCGTGCCTTCACGATCTCCGTACCCAAGAACTGACCCGACCATGAAACACTCCCTTACCCTGACACTTCGTATAGCCCTTCTGCTCGTCCTGTTCGCCGGCACCAGCGTGTTCGGGCAAAGCACCCAGCGCTTCACGCTCAGTGGCACGGTCACCGACAGCCTTACGGGCGAAACACTGATCGGCGCCACGGTGATGTTGACCAGTGCCCAGAGAACGGGCGCGTCCACCAATGCGTATGGCTTCTATTCCATCACACTGCCCGCTGGCACCTATGAAGCGCAATACTCGTTCATCGGTTACCAACGGCGCACCATCACTATTCGGCTTGATGCGAACGTGAAGTTGGATCTGGCCCTGGGCCTCTCCAGCCTGACGCTGAACGAAGTGGAGATCACTGCGGAGAAGAAGGGTGTGGACCTGCAGCGCCCGGACATCGGGGTGGAGCGTATGGACATGAAGGAGATGGAAAAGCTGCCCATGATCTTCGGTGAACGGGACGTGCTGAAGGCGATCCAACTTTTGCCCGGTGTGAAAAGTGCCGGTGACGGACAGGCAGGATTCTATGTGCGCGGCGGAGGTGCCGACCAGAACCTGGTGCTGTTGGACGAAGCGCCGGTGTATAACGCGAGCCACCTGCTCGGCTTCTTCTCCACATTTAATTCGAACGCGATCAAGGATGTGCAACTCTACAAAGGCTCGATGCCTGCACAGTACGGTGGCAGGCTCGCCTCTGTGCTGGACATCCGGATGAAGGATGGGAACGTTCGGAAACTGGGCGTGAGCGGCAGCGTCGGCACGATCTCCACCAACCTGACCGTTGAAGGACCGATCAAGAAAGACAAGGCTTCGTTCATCATCGCCGCGCGTCGAACCTATGCCGATCTGTTCCTCAAGCTCCACCCCGATCCGGGGGTCCGTGACAATAAGCTCTACTTCTACGACCTCAATGCGAAGGTGAACGTGGACGCGGGCCCCAGGGACAAGCTTTTCCTCAGCGGCTATTTCGGGCGCGACGTGGTCGGCCTGGGCACCACGCTGGGCATCGATTGGGGCAATGCCACTGGCACGGCCCGCTGGAACCACGTGTACGCACCGCGTTGGTTCAGCAACACCTCGTTCATCTTCTCCAATTACAACTACGGCGTGGCGTTCAAAACCGACGCGCACGACTTCAGCATCACCTCTGTAGTACGGGACCTCAACCTTACGCACGAACTGAGCTTCTATCCCCGCCCCGGTTCCAAATGGCAGGTCGGTTTCAGTTCCATCCGGCATACCATAACACCCGGCAAGGTGGAGTCCAGCGGTACATCGGGCGTAAACGCGTTCTCGATCCAGGACCAGCACACCTGGGAGAACGCGCTCTTCGCATCGTGGGACAAGACGGTCACGGATCGCCTCACCATGAACGTGGGACTGCGTGCATCCGGGCTTTCCGTTCTGGGAAAGGGTGAGTTCTACACCTTCGACCCTGAAGGCGAAGTGACCAGTACGACCTTGCGGGGTAGCGGGGAGATCGTGCAGACCTACGTGAACCCCGAACCGCGGTTGTCGTTCAGTTACCTCACCACGGAGTTCTCTTCCGTGAAGTGGTCCTATGCGCGCATGACACAGAACATGCACCTGCTGAGCAACAGCACGAGCGGAAGCCCCACCGACCGTTGGATCAGCACCTCGAACGTCATCAAGCCGGAGATCGGCGACCAGGTGAGCGGCGGTTATTTCCAAAAGTTGAAGGATGGTGCCTATGAGTTGAGCGGCGAGGTCTACTACAAGTGGATGCAGAACCAGATCGACTACCGGAACGGCGCGGACATCCTCGTCAACCAGTACATCGAAGGCGAACTGCTCTTCGGGCAGGGACGCGCCTATGGCCTGGAAGTAATGGCACGCAAGAACACCGGCCGCCTCACGGGGTGGATCGGGTATACCCTGAGCCGCACCGAGCGCCAGATCGACGGCATCAACAACAATGAATGGTACTACGCCCGGCAGGATCGCACGCACGATCTAACCATCGTTGGCACCTACGAACTGAACGAGCGTTGGGACTTTTCCGCCCTGTGGACCTACAACACCGGCAACGCGGTCACCTTCCCCACGGGCAAGTACACGGTGGATGATCAGGTGATCTTTTCTTACACCGAACGCAATGGCGGCCGCATGCCCGCTTACCATCGGCTTGACCTCAGCGCTACGTGGACGCGGATCAAGAAGAAGCACGAGAGCACCTGGAACTTCTCGCTCTACAATGCCTATGGCAGGGAGAACGCCTATACGATCACTTTCCAGCAGAACGAGAACGACCCGAACCGCACATCGGCCATCCAGACCTCCCTGTTCCGCTGGGTCCCTTCCATCTCTTACGGTTTCAAATTCTGATCACCATGAAACAACAGCACATCCTCTTTTCGGCATTGCTCGGCCTGGCCCTCATCTCTTGCACAAAGGAGATCACGCTCGACCTCGAGAATGAAAGCAACAAGGTGGTCATCGAGGCCATCGTCTCCGAAGGTTCCGGTCCGCATACGGTGCGGCTTACACGATCTGTGGGCTTCGACACATCGAACGACTTTCCGGCCATCTCCAACGCCATCGTTACTATCAGCGACGACCTGGGCAATAGCGAGCAACTCACCGAAACCGGTCCCGGCACCTACACTACCGCCACCTTGGTAGGGGTTCAGGGGCGCACCTACCAGTTGAACGCTCAGGTGGAAGGGACCACCTATGCCGCCGCAGGCCGTATGCCGGTAGCGGTGCCAATGGACATCTTGATGGTCGATAGTTTCCCATCCTTCGGCATCAACACGCGGATCATCGTTCCGGGCTATTTCGATCCGGCAGGTATGGCCAACTTCTATCGGTTCATCGTGGTCGTGAACGGCATGAAGCAGAAAGGGATCATCCTTCAGAACGATCGCTTCACCGATGGCAACGTGGTATTGCAGCCCCTATTCGTGAACGGTCTTGAACTGGAGAGCGGAGATGAAGTTGAGGTGACCATGGAATGCATCGCGCCAGAGGTCTACGACTACTTCTTCAGCATGGCGCAGAACATTGACAATGCCGCCACCCCTGCGGACCCTGTGAGCAATATCCATGGTGGCGCGCTGGGTTACTTTTCGGTACGCACCATTTCAACGAGAAGCGTGGTGGTGCCCTGATCCAATGCCTTGTTGGAAAGTCCCTCGAAGGCTTTTCGCGCTGTTTTGCGGAAGTTCCTGGGATCTCATGATCTCGAAGTTGTATTGCGCCTAACATAAGTAGAAGAAGGCCACATATCGTGATACTGTGCAGGGTTGGTCGCGTGACAACGGCTCGCACCCACCGGCGCTACTCCTTGATGAAGCGCAGCAGTACGGGATGTCCCTCCATGGGCCGGACCAGGAGACCATACGCTCCCGGTCCCAGGCGATCCACAGCGATCGCGCCCTGTTCTCCAACCCGCCCCCGCATTACAACTGCACCCAGCATGTCGACCACATCATAGTTATACGCACCGGGCAAGGCGCCAACTTGGATGCGATCGCTGGAAGGTACCGGGAAGAGGAAAGGCCCCTGTGTTGCCACCGTACCGTGGGACATGCCCGTAGTGAAGTCGCAGGCATCCATCCGCGCGATCCACAACTCTGCTGCTGAGGGCGCGGGCCCGAGGTCGATCGTGCCCAACAGGAAATCGGGTGTGTTCTTGAACTCGCCACCCACCAGCAAACCGCAGCCCGCATCGATGGCCACCGCGTAACCTGAGGAACTCCCAGGGGCCGCCACCAGCCCATGCTTCAACCACAGCACCTGTCCGTCCGTGTCGGCCGCGTACAGGAAGTAGTCGGCATGGACGTCACCCGAAGCGGGAAACCCAGCAAGGACCATGTTGCCGGTGTACAGCCCGGTGACATAGCAGGTTCCGTTCTGGTCCACGGCAATGTCCCTCGGCGTCTCCATATTCCCATCGGTGGGAACCACCAGCCACAGGTAGTTCCCATCGGGGTCCATCTTGGCGGTATAATGTTCACTGCCGTTGTGACCGATCACCATGATCGTGTCGAACGCCAGGTTGAAGTTCCGATCACCTGTCACGTAGATATTGCCGGCAGCATCGGTGGCCACGCCCCGACAGTCCATCCCTGCGTTCTTCGCCCATTGGATCGTTCCAGCGGAATTGTACTTCGCCACGAAGCCGCCGGAGCAATCGGGCTGGGTGATGGTACACTGTAGCGTGATCGTGTCGAACAGCGACTCATTGCGGATCTTCCCGCAGATGATGACGTTCCCATCACCGTCCACGGCCACATCGTTGGCGGCATCACCGTACCAACCGCCACCACCCGCCTGACGTGCCCATATCAGATCCCCGGCGGGATCGAACTTGGCCGTGAAGATGTCCGCATTGCCCGTGCCGAAGGCCGTAAAGCCGGTATCACCGATCGCCACAGTGCCTGAGAAAAGACCCGCAACGACGATGTTGCCTTGTGGATCGATGGCCAGTCCCGTGGTGCGCACACCACCCGTACCTCCTGTGCGTAGCCACTGCATTCCTCCGTCAGGGGCGAACCGCGCCAGGAAGAAGTTCCCTAACCCCAGTGGCTGCATCACCGAATCGCCGACCACACTACCCGCACCGAAATGCCCGGCGACGATCATGTGGTCATCGCTGGTCGCGGCCACCAACGGAGCCGAGTTGTCCAGGTAGGAGGAAGGCAGACCCGCGGGCCAGGCCCACAGGGGATCGCCATTTGTATTGAACCGCCCCACGAACCCACTGATCGATCCCATGTCGAAGCCGGCCAGGTATGAGCTGTCACTTGCGACACCGCCCACCAGAAAGCCACCATCGAGCGTGTGCGCCAGGGAGGTGACCCGGTCGGTCCCGATCCCGCCTCCGCGCCAGGCTTGTTGGAAAACTTGGCCTTTCGTTACGAACGACAAACACAAAATGAGGATCATTGTACCTATCGATCGCATGCGTGGAAGTAATGCTGGTGTGCACGGTAGACGAATGACGCTGCGAAGCGTTGCCTTGCACCCATACCGGTACCGAAATAGGGCCGGTGCATCCCGAACGCTCCCGACCTTCGCCCCACATGCCCTTGACCAAGACCGCCCTGATCGCAAAGCTTACCGATCAAATCAATGAGAAGCTGGCGACCTGCGAAGGTGCCCTCACTTCCACCCGCGCCGCATTCGCCAGCGACACCAAGAGCAGCGCCGGTGACAAGCACGAGGTGGGCCACGCGATGGTGCAGCAGGAGTTGGACAAGCTGGAAGAACAACGCGCGAAGCTGATGACTCTGCAGCAGGAATTGGCACGTGTGCCGCCGGAGCGCGTGTACGATCGTGTGGCCTTCGGCAGCTTGGTGAGCACGGACCAAGGGCGCTACTTCATCGCGATCGGGCTGGGAGCAGTGGAGGTGGATGGCGAAACGTGCTACGCGATATCGCTTGCTTCGCCGATCGGGCAGGTGCTGAAGGACAAGCGCGTTGGTGATGTGATCGACTTCAACGGTAAGCGCATCACGGTGCAGGCGATCCTGTAATTCCTTACGGAAGCTTGGTCCCCACTGCCCCCCACCACGGGTGGATCTCGTACTTCAAGCGCCCGATCTTCACGAAGGGGTCCTGCAACAGCCAGCCTTCCACTTCCTCACGCGTATCGCAGTCGTAGAGCAACAGGCCGCGCCAACCGGCGTCGTTCTTCCCATAGGGTCCGGCCATCACGATGAGACCGAGCTTGCCTTGCAGATCCTGATGTGCGAGGTGTTCCGCCTGCAAGGTGGCGGCGGTGAGGCTGTCCAATACAGGGCCATCACCCGATGTGTACAGCACGAACCAATACTGTTTCATGTGGTAGGTGCTGTCGGCAATGGTGACTTCGAAGGTGCGCTGGGCGTGCAGGACACAAGCGCACAAGAGCATCAGGATCGAAAGAATGGCGGAACGCAGCATCGTGGTTCGGGCCGGGTCTGATGGGTGTGACATAAAAGCTTGCAGCTCCTGGCTTGATCAACGGCGGAATTTTTCTGAACGCGCCTTCGTTACAAGTTCCTGCACCAGCTCCGTCTTGCCCAAGGTATAGGCGATGCGGTCCTTGGGATGTTTGGCGTGAAGCTGCACCTTCAGCGCTTCGTAACGGGCCGCTTCTTCCGGATGGTGGCGCAGGTAGTCGCGGAATACGATACGATCCACACTGGCCTGTCCCGGCTCCACCATGTGGACATGCGCCACACGCAGATCCTGCTCATTACGCAGGATGAACCACGCGTAGTAAGGTGCCTCATCGCCCATCGAGGGTCGCCAGATGAACTCATATCCGGCCGCTTCCATCATGGGGACCACATCACTCTTGATGCGCTCCATGTCACTCACCTCCACTTGTATATCGATGATGGGCTTGGCGCTCAATCCGGGAATGGCCGTACTGCCGATGTGCGATATGCGTTGGGCCAACATGCGTGGCATGATCCGCTTCAACTGCACCTCCAGTTCAGCATAACGTTCAGGCCAGTGCTCGTCATAGGGTACGATCTCGATGACCTCTTTGGCCAGCGCCTTGATCCGCTTCTCCATACGCTTGTCCATGGTGCGATGCTACGATTTATCCGGAAACAAGTGGGGGGTCCTCATTGATCGTGGGCTGTCAATGATCCTCTTAAGCGGCATTTTCTGATCCCGTATATCGAAAAAGCCAGTGATCGCCGACCGGGACGAGTTCCCGCCGATCTTCCGCAGTGAATATCGGGACACCACGGTCGGGAGGAGCCAACCGTCGATCGAAGGAAGGATCACGTGCACCGCCTAAAGGTACCGACCCTATTCGGGATGATATATGTTGAAGCGTTCCCCGCGAAGGAAACCGATCAGCGTAAGACCGCTGCTGCGCGCCAGTTGAACGGCGATCGATGAAGGCGCACCCACGGCCGACATCAATGGAATGCCTGCCACCACGCATTTCTGGACCAGTTCAAATCCAGCGCGACCGCTTACAAGAAGTTGACAAGTGGCAAGCGGCAAGTTGGCGAGTAGTGCCGCGCCGATAAGCTTGTCCACGGCGTTGTGGCGTCCGATGTCCTCGCGCAACAGCAACAGATTTCCGTTCCGGTCGAACAGCGCGGCCGCATGAATGCCACCGGTGTGCTTGAATACGGTCTGCGCTTCGCGCATACGGTCGGGCAGCGCAGTGATCACCGTGGCATCAACTTCACCCCAAGGCGTGAGAGGACTCTGACACTGTGCATGCACCGCTTCGATGCTGCTCTTGCCACACACCCCACAGCTACTGGTGGTGTAGAAGTTCCGCTGCCATTTCGCGGGATCGAGCTCAGCTTCGGGACGCAACTCGGCACGCACCACATTGCCACGTTCTTCGGGCTTGACGTTCTCACATTGTACCACCCTCAGCAACTGATCGGGGCCGGTGATGATGCCTTCTGTGAAGAGGAAGCCCAAAGTGAGTTCTTCATCGTTCCCCGGCGTGCGCATGGTCACGCTCAGGCGGAACTCTTTGCGATCGTCCAGTGGCCCGTGGCCCAGGCGGATCTCCAGTGGTTCCTCGGTCACCAGGATGTCATCGGCCGGGGAAACGGTGCCTGCATCGTGGCGGATGATGTGGGTGGAGGTGACCGGCGCGGGCATGGTGGAAAGTTAGCAGCGAAATCATTGGTGAATGGTCATTGGTGAATGGCGAATGGCTCCCGCCTCGGTTCCCATTCACCAGCTTCCATTCGTCATTCACCCTTATCCCGTCCTCCGCCAACACGTCACCAGATGATCATCCACCATGCCCACCGCTTGCATGAAGGCGTAAACGATCGTGGTTCCCACGAAGCTGAATCCCGCCTTCTTCAGATCCTTGCTCAGCGCGTCGGAAACAGGTGTGCTGGCAGGAACTTGCTTCGTTTCGGCCCAGTGGTTCACCATCGGCGTATGGTCCACGTGCTTCCATAGGAAGTGATCAAAGGAGACCTTACCGCCTTCCATGATGCGCAAGTAGGCCTGAGCGTTCTTGATCGCGCTGGTCACTTTCGCGCGGTTGCGGATAATGCCCGGATCGTTCATCAGGCGTTCGATGTCCTTCGGCCCATAGCGCGCGATCTTCTCCGCGTTCCAGTTGTCGAAGGCCTTCGCATAACCCTCAGTGCGGATGAGGATGGTGTGCCAACTCAATCCGGCCTGCGCACCATCGAGGACGAGCTTGGCGAACAGCCTCTGGTCATTGTGTTCGGGCACGCCCCAGACCGTGTCGTGGTAGTGTTTGTAGATGTCGTCCTTCAGGCACCAGGGGCAACGGGGGAGGTTGGGCATGTGCGCATGCGGTCATGGGCGCATGTGCTCATGGCCGACCTGAAAGGTAGTTGCTTGGCCGATGTCACCGTGATGCCTATTCGATCAACGATCTCACGAGAAGGCCGAATTCACTGGCGGGCGTTTCGCTTGGTCGGGCTATCGGCCCATGACCATCAAGGTCGATGATGACATATTGCCACTCGCCATGATCGACCGCACAGTGTAGGCACCTGGTGCGAGGTCATTCAGCGCCAAAGAACGTCGCATTGAACCAGCGGAACGATCCAGGAGCACACATCGGCCCGATGCATCAAAGAACGCGATCTCAACAAACAGATCGGATCCACATGAACCTACCGTCACCTGATCCGTAGCGGGATTCGGATGCAGTGTCAATGAACCAGACGTTCCGTATTCCGTGTGACCAGTGCTGCACACGGCCAGGAACCACGGGCAGGCCGTTGGATCAGTGGAATAGAAGTCCAGCAACATGTCCGCCACCTTCTGTCGGCCTGCGGGTGATGGGTGTACGCCATCGGGCTGGAAGTCCTCCGGGCATTCCCAGGTAAGTCCATCGCTCCTTGGCGTGGTACCATCGGCCCAGAGATACACGCCCCACGCCAACCATGGCGCGAGCGCATCAGGTCCGGTGAATAAGAGATCCGGATCGCCATCGATCTGAGCCTCGATCAGGTGCTTCATGACCCAACCCTGCCAATGCGCATACGGTTCGGGATTGGTCCCTGCGGCATAGCCCCCATAGGTCCTGCTCGCCACGTAACACAGACGCACATTGGGGAATCGTTCCTTCAGTTCATGTGTGATCCGCTTGGTCTGTGTCAACAGACTGTCGTAGTACTCAGGCAGCGGGGTGCTCACGGCCTGGTTGGCCACCTTCAGCCAGATCACCTGCACCTGCGCTGCTGTCACACCGGCCATGGTCAATCGATCGTTCACCGTGTTCCAGTAAGGCGTGTAGTTAGGGTGCGTAGGCGTGGATTGGATCACCGCGGTCTGGCCGCCAACACCGCCGTTCACCAACACCAGTGCAGGGTGCTTGCCTGGGAAGGAGTTCGCGGTTTGAATGAACGCGACCGACTCCTGGGAAGTGTTGGACATGCCGATGGATAGCCAGACGGTCTTGCCGTTCACCAGGTCCGGGACGCCGCTCGCGTCCAGCGGCTGCACCGTTTCGGCAAGCGCCACACCGGCATCCAAATGTGCCGATGGTATCGCATTGGTGCCATCCGGATACAGGCCACCCGTCCACCCGTTGTACATGCCCGTGTCGAGGTCCATGATGGGCACCAGCCCCACGGAAGTTTGCGCGCAATCCGCCTGGCCCAACAGCAGGAGAGGGAGGAGCAGGGCCAGCAACGAAGCGGATCCGTGTAGCATGAAGGCGAAGGTACTCGTGTTGAGGTCGGGACACCCGGACCGCATCGGCCTGCGTTCCGATCTTCAGTTCGTTACGGCGTGCTTGCCGGATCGACCTCCCGCTCCATGCAGACCAGTGCTGAGGCGAGTACCGGTTCGGCCGTATGGTAGGCTTCGATCCGTCGAAATCCGAAGCGCTCATAGAGCCCCAAGGCCTCGGTCATGAAGAACCCGGTATCGAGTCGCATGACCCGATAATTCCGTTCACGTGCCGCGTCGATGAAGGCGTTCACCAATGCCCTCGCGACGCCCTTTCCACGCTGTGGTTCCGGCACATAGAGCCGCTTCATTTCACAGGCCTCGTCATCCAAGCGCCGTAGGCAGATCGCCCCCACGGCCTCCTCCCCTTGCAGTGCTAGCAGGACACAACCTTGTGGCGGGCCATAATGTGCATGCAGGTCGGCCAACTCGCGGGCATATGCGGCTTCATCAAAATAGCGTTCCACGATGTGTAGGTGCGCCACATAGCGGCGTCGTTGGTGCGGTGGAAAATCGCGCAACAGGTCCGCTGCGCGGGAGAGCAGTTCCGGCGTGTTGGCTTCAACGATGCGCAGCATGCGGCAAAGGTCGTTGTTGTCGCCCCCCCAAGCGTCCCGCTTGGGGGGTATGCCAACGCTCCTCGGTAGGAACCTATGAGGTGGCAGCGTTCGATGGTCACTCGAACATGGTGCTCGGGGGCAAGCTTGCGCAGAGCCCCCACAGGCGGGGCGCCTGGGGAGACATAGCTTTGGAACGTGGAACTCACCGACCGTCATAGCCGCATTCACCGCAGTCTGCGCATCAGCATCGTGGACAAGTGCGACCTGCGCTGCACCTACTGCATGCCAGAGGACCAGCATTTCCTGAAGCGGGATGAATTAATGACCCGCGAGGAGATCGCGACCATCGCGCGGCTCTTCGTAGAGCGCTACGGCATCAACAAGATCCGGCTGACGGGTGGCGAACCGCTCGTGCGGCCCGATGCGGTGGACATTGTGCGCGACATGGCCGCACTGCCTGTGAAGCTCGGTCTCACCACCAACGCGCTCAGCCTGCACAAACACCTGGATGGACTGATCGATGCTGGATTGAAGGGCGTGAACATCAGCCTGGACACCTTCGATGCGGAACGCTTCCGGAAGATCGCCCGGCGCGATGGTTTCGATACCGTGCATGCCAACATCCTGCTCGCCCTGCGACGCGGCCTGCGCGTAAAGGTGAACATGGTGGTGATGCGCGGCGTGAACGACGATGAACTGTTGCGCTTCGTGGAACTTACACGCGAGCACCCGGTGCATGTGCGCTTCATCGAATTCATGCCTTTCGCCGGGAACGGCTGGGGCCGCGAACGCGTGTACACGTTTGCCGAAATGCTTGGGCACATCGGCAGCGTGCATTCCTTCGAGAAGCTCAACGACGACCCGCACAGCACCGCCAAGTCCTACCGCGTGCCCGATTGGCCTGGCACCTTCGCAGTGATCAGCACCGTCACTGAACCCTTCTGCGGCAACTGCGATCGCTTGCGCATCACTGCGGAAGGTAAGATGCGCAACTGCCTGTTCTCGCGGGAAGAGACCGACCTGCTGTCAGCGCTTCGGCGTGGGGAGGATATCGAAGCGTTGATCGAGGCGAACGTGCTGGCGAAGCATAAGATGCTGGGCGGTCTGCCGCAGTTCAAGCCGGAGAAGCAGGAAGAGGTGCTGCATGATCTAAGTGAAAGACCGATGGTTAGTATTGGTGGCTGATCGAACCTACGGCACCTGCTCCACCCGCACGTTCGTAGGCACCACCCCGCCGATGTTCTGCAGGACCGGATCACGGTCGTTGTCCTGGCCTGCGTACTTCACGGTTCCGTCCATGTTCACATCGCCAGCGTGGTAGCCCGTGATGGTGCTCGTAGGCACTACGCCGCCAATGGCGCTGAGGATGGGATCACGGTCGTTGGACGCACCGGAATACTTGATCAACCCATCGAAAGTGACATCGCCGGCCCAGAGCACTTCCGCCGGGAAAGCGCCCGCGACGCTCTTGCGCGCGTTGGTACCGAACGTGGCGGTGCCTGCGTTGGCCAGATCCAGCGGCGTGGAAGAAAGCCCGAGGACCTTGGCGCTGGCGGTCATCACGCCCAGGTGATTACGGTGGCGGAGCGCCACGTTGTATGACCCTGGTGCAATGTTGAAGGTGAGCGCGGATACGCCATCCGTGGCCACGATGTCGCCATCGCGTTGGATGAGCGCGCTGCGGGTAGCCAGCACGGTGGTCGGTGTGGTGGCATCGCGCAGTTCCACCACCACCCAATCCACGATGGCATTATTGCCGGTCGTAGCAAGCACGACGGGTGCGATGGTCTCGCCACCTCCACCGCCCACCTGCGAATAGCCGAGCGCCGTGTAGGGTTCACTATCCGGTACAAGGCCTGCCGACCGCAACGCATCGCTCATCTGCCCGGTGGTGGCGCTGTACGGTCCTTCCAGTATGCCACGCAATGCCAAGAGCACTTGTAGCGTCGGCGGCGGGCTGATCAGCGAAGCCACATCGCCGCGGCCATTGCCACCTATGAAAATGTTGGAGGCGATCTGTTCAGGTGTGATCAGCGAGGCCACATCGCCACGACCATTACCACCGGCGAAAATGTTGGACGCGATCGATGCAGGTGTGATCAGCGAAGCCACATCGCCGCGACCATTGCCCCCGGCGAAGATGTTGGAGGCGAGCGGTGCAGGTGTGATCAGCGAGGCCACATCTCCGCGTCCATTGCCACCTGCGAAAATGTTCTGAGGGTTGTTCCCCTGTGAGATCAGCGAGGCCACATCGCCACGGCCGTTACCACCGGCGAAGATGTTTGAAACGATCGGTGCAGGTGTGATCAACGAAGCTGCATTACCACGGCCATTGCCACCGCTGAAGATATTGGAGACGATCGGCGGGGGGGTGATCAGCGAAGCCGCATCGCCACGGCCATTGCCGCCGGCCCATTGGCCATGCCCCGCAGCGCAGATCAGCAGCAGCAAGGAGGTGAGCAGGGGGCGAATCATCGGTCGTTCATTTTCTTCAACATCTATGTTCCACCAGTAGCATGATCGCCCTTAGGTTTCGTTGGTGGCTCTGTGCGTTTGGGCGGGTCATGCTGAGCGCGGTCGAAGCATGGCCCCTACGGCGCGCTCCGGACACCGCGACCGCCATATTCTGCGGAGCGAGCGCTTTGGGTGAAGGTAGCAGAGCTGCGGGAGGAGACTTGCAGCAAAAGGAAATTGCTGAGCCACTGGCCTCCCCGACCGCCAGCGCCAATGGCCGTGGTGGGTGCAGGCCAGTTGGTGACATTGGGGTTTCCTTCCACCGTCAAGATCCCATTGCCATGCAGCCCGGTGTAGGCCCGGCCCTCCACATTGCCAATGGTCACCGCGCGCTCCCACAGGTTGCCACCCAGTTCCATAATGCCATAGTAGCTGGCACCGGCCGATGCCCGGCCGGTGTTGCTGCTGTTGGCCGCGAAGATGCCCACACGAAATGGGCCGTTGATGGGGCCATCCGTCCCGCTGTAGTTTGCATTGCCCTGGGTGCTGTAATTGGTGGCAATGCCTTCGTTGGTAGCCCCGGAATTCGACAAGGTGTAGGCGATGGACGCCAGACCCGTAGTACCCCAAGGAAATTCGTCGGGAACAGGTGCGATGGTACCCCTGCAGGCCTTCTCGAACTCAAGCTCCGTCATGGGTCGCAAGCCGCTCCAGTCCAAGTAGGCGGTCAGGTCGCCCCAACTCAGGTGGTTACAGGCGATATCCTTTCCGTCCGTGGCTTCGCCATACACGCCATTGCCGTTCAAATTGCAGGCGTAAAGTGCCGGGGTGCTGCTGGCCACACCGGGGGTCTGGATATCGATGCCATTGCGGTTCTGGTTCGTAGCGCTGAGCGCCGCGGTACCTGCCACGCTGGTGGGCAAACTTGCCGTACGGGTCACCTGTTGGGTGTAGGAAAGTGTATTCAAAAATTCCACGTACTGCTGCTGGCTCACCTCGTACTTCATGCAATAGAAGGCATTGAAGCCATTGGGCCAGCTGGTGTTGCTGGGGGGGGATTGTCCCGTGGGGAAGCCCCCGGCCTGCCCGCCCAAGATGCCGGTTCCGCTTGGGATCGTGATAGCCGTTGCCGTGTTGATGGTGGTAAGTGTAAAAGCAGCGGTCTCTGTGCCACCGCTGCCCGCTGCGAAGGCCCCCTGTGGCACGTACACCATTTCAATGGCGAAGACCTGCACCTGGGCGATGTCGGAGATGTCCAAGCCTTGCGTCGCGAAATTCCATTGCAACTGGGTGCCGGGCAGGTTGAGATTACCCGTACCTGCCGCGTCCCGGTAAACGAACACGCCCACCACCGGGTTGGTGTTGACGTTGTACACCAAGCCAGGCGCGAGCAGACCCGGATCGATCTGGCTTCCCGCTGCGGGTACATGGCCCGTGTTGCTCAGGTTGGCATGCTGCCAGGGTCCTGTGAGGCTGCTGCGGTATTTCACATAAACCCAGGCGGCGTCCCATCGACCGGAGACGAGCCGCCAACTGTTCTCCCAGCTCAGGTCGAACTGGATCTGAACGCTGGTGCCGGTATTGCCGGTAAGCGATGAGTTGGCCACTTGGATGTTGTTGGCCAGGAGTCCAGTGCCCACAAAAGATAGAGGCACCGCCAGGATGACGGATCGTACGCGCATGTGTGAAAAATAAAGGGGTGGTCGAAACGAGGCAAGTGCAACTTTACAGCGGCGATCTCAATTCCGCAATACCTGACCGTCGATGTTCATAAAAAGAATTGTTCTGGTCCCGGTATGAAAAGGACCCCACGCGGAATTCAACGTGCAGGTCGACCCTGATCGCCCTACAATTCCTGCTCGTAATAGATCTTGTAGTACTTCCGCCCTTTCTCATCCACGCCCTGCTCGATCTTGTTGCGGTCGCCGTGGATGTAAATATGGAAGTTCTTGTCGAGCTTCAGCACGCTCTTGAACACGCGCGCCTGGCGCTTCACGGCTTCGGCACTGATCGCGAAGTTGTCCTGCAGGTCCACTGCGCGCTCCTCCTGGAACCGATCACCGAAGCGTTGGAAGGAGTCGATCACGCTTTCGGTCTGGAACACCTCCTGCGCAAAACGATCACGGTCGAATTCGGTGTTGTCCTTGAAGAATTGCACCGACCGGTTCAATAGGTCGATCTGGTCGGCTTTCGGGATCTCGTAGTCCTGTGGAAGCTGGTCGGTGATGAAGTGCTTGGTCATCTCCAGCACGTTGCGTGTGCTGTTCACGTGGTCCTTTTTGGGTTGCATGCCGATGAAGCCCTGCTGCCAGAAACCGCTCTGGGGCGTGTCGTCGATGACGAAGAGCGTGTGCGCCAGCGGGGTGAAGAGCACCAATAAGGCCTGGTCCGGCTTGCGGCTACCGAGCCCGCGTTTTAGTTGCATGGTGATGTTGTCCCCCTTGGCGCGACTCTCCAGGAACACCTCCTTGTCGTCGAACTTGTACAGGCCCAGACCATCGTACTGCGCGCCGCCCAATTCCACGGCATGGAAACGAACCACGAAAAGGTCACCTGTGCGTACATCGTGTTGCTGGGCCACTTCGATCAGGTGCTTGGCGATGGCCCGAGATACACCCACCAGGTCCTTGCCCTTTTCCGCCTTCTGGCAAAGCTGTTGCAACAGGTTGTCCTTCACACCTTCCGCAACAGCGAACTCATTGGTCTGCGCCATACTGGCGAAGGGTTTCAGGAAGAGCTTGCGCAGGAACTCCTGCTCCTCGGGCCCTTGCAGCACTGCGCTGTGATCACTGAGTATGCTGGGTGCGCCTTCCGTGCCGATGCGGTGGAGCACGAACTCCTCCACCATGGCTTCCTTGCCGTTGATCATGGGACGAAAGTACCGGGGAATGCCCTTACAGCGTGGCCTTGATCCCCTCTCGATAGGATGTGGCCTGCACATTGAACGCCTGCTCCAGCTTGCTACCGTCGAAACGGTAGTCGTGCTCGAACTGGTAGAGCATCTCCATGTTCTCGCGCAGTACGGGCACGAAGAGGCCCATGATGCCAAGCATCCAGCGGGGCGCCACCTGGATCTTGTACGGCTTGCCGGCCAACTCGCATGCGGTGCGCACGTACCGTTCTCCGGTCATCGGTTCCTTGCTGGTGAGCGCATGCCACACCTGCCCGTAGGCCGAAGGCGTGTTGCCAAGCAGCGCGACACTTCGGCCTGCATCGGGCGTGTACGTGAAGGTGTGGATTGCCTTGGCGTTGCCGATCCATTGCGGGGTCTGGTTCGCCTTGATACGCTCGTGCACGGTGGCATGGGTGAGGCTGAGCACCGCGCCGGGGCCGTAGAAATCAGCAGCACGCACGATCATAGCCTGTAGCTCGCCGCGCTTCACTTCCTCCATCAACGTGGTAGCGATCTTGGCCCGCACCTCCCCTTTCTTGCTGCAGGGGTTGTAGGGCGTGTCCTCGGTCATGACGCCATCCACCTTGCCGTAGGCGTATACGTTGTCGAAGAATACCAACTTGGTACCGTGGCGTTTGCAGGCGTCGATGGTGTTGTGCATCACCTTGGGCCATTGCTCGGCCCACACCCTGGAATCGTACTTCAGCCCGGCCACCAGATAGGCCACCTCGCTGCCCGCCACGGCATCGTTCACGGCCTTGGGGTCGAGAAGATCAGCTCCGAATGTTTCATCCGTGGTGTTCACGGGCATCGGGTTGCGGCTTACCTGGCGGACCTTGTCCGTATACTGCGGAAGGAGCTTGGAGAGCTCGTTGCCGATGACGCCGTTGGCGCCGAGGATGGTTTGCATGGGGGCGACTGTTCGAGCACGAAAGCTACTGGCAGCCGATCACAGCTTGTCAACCATTCATGTAAATGCCAGCTTCGTGGTTTGTCCGGATCAGCATTCGCGTTGATCAGCACTTCGTGGAGGAGCGCCTCCTTTCCTGCTTTTGTCCGCTTCCCAGAAACGATCACCCGACCCCTGATGCCAGAAAGGAGGATCGCGATGCGAAGTCGGTTCATTCATGAGCCCTACTGTCGGGCTCAATACTTTGCCAAACGTACTTTTCCAGCCGTCAATAATTGCTCATCCTCAGGCAGTGCTTCACGTCGCCAGCCGATGAGATATTCGGTCAACGTACCGATCTCAAGGGAATCAAGACCGCGGAACGGGAAGGCCATTATCTCTTTCGGGAACCGTTCCATAGCGAAACGCTTTCTCTTCTCTGCCTCCTTCTTGCCATCGTAGGGTGTAACGTACAAGTCCAACGCACCGAACAAATGCAGGACCTCATGGGCGATCACTGCAGGACGCTTGAAGGCGACCGCAGCATATTCAATGGCGGACGTACTTCCGGTATGAACCGCTACTGATGTTTCAGATCCGTAGTAGTTGTTGATGAACATGACCAGTGCTACATTGTCGGTGCTGTACCTATCACGTAAAGCTGCGATCAATCTTTCACGGTCCTTGGGTCCGTGCTTCGTCAAGGTGATCCGGGCGGTATCCTTGGGGAATGCTGTTTGAGCCTGTCTGCATGCTTTGTCCGCCCAACGGTCGAGGGCGATCGCAGGGCTCATGCTATATAAGATACCTGGAAGTCCACCTCTCGGTAGTTCGCTCCGAACAGGGACAACACCTCCTTTCTCATGCGATGCCACCACTATTTCCAAGTCCATTCCCTTGCTATGTGCTTGGGCCACTATCCAGTCAGCTGCAATTTGGACACTGTCCAAGGTGCTGCGAATATCATGTGTGGTCCAGACGCCTCCGATCTTGGAATCCACAAATACCCCATAGATGACAACCTTGCCCAATAGTCGCTTGCAAACGTTGTTGTCCACTGTGACCACATGCGCCTCTCGCCCTTGCTTTCCCCCGGAACCATTCAATACAGAACACGCACCCAGCAGAAGTGTTGCGAACAGAATGCACCAGAATGTTCTATGAGCCATGACGGAATGATCGTTCCTGAACCTTCACCACATGCAACACAAAGGGAAATAGCGCATCCATCGTCTCCTGCACACCGCGTGTGGAACCAGGCAGTGTGATCACAAGCGTTCTTCCGATCATGCCTGCGATGCCACGCGACATTATCGCCAAAGGCATGCGCGCCTGGCCATAAGCGCGTGCAGCTTCCATGATGCCGGGCACCTCGCGATCCAGAATGGGAGTAATGGCCTCGGGCGTGCGGTCACGCGGTGAAAGGCCTGTGCCGCCGGTGGTGAGGATAAGGTCGATGCCATCGGTCGCCCACTTTTTCACTTGTGCGGCGATCTGTTCGGGTTCATCAGGTATCACTGTCGTTCCGAGGCATTCAACACCTAACTTCTCCAACCTCTCAACTATTTCAACACCTCCCTTATCCACCTTCTTTCCACTGCTTACACCATCGCTGATCACCAGCACAGCCGCCTTCACCGGGCTATCGAAACGGTCCTTCCAATCGCTCTTACCGCCCTTCTTCTCCACCAGTTTGATGCTGCCGATCGTCACACCCTTATCGATGGGCTTGAGCATGTCGTAGATGGTAAGGGCCGCCACGCTGGCGCCGTGCATGGCCTCCACCTCCACCCCGGTGCGGTAGATGGTGCGAACACGCATGGTAATGATGATCTCCATCTCACCGACCTCGAAGCTCACCTCGGCATGTTCGATCGGCAAAGGGTGGCAATCGGGGATCAGCTCGTGGGTCTTCTTCACCCCGAAGAAGGCTGCCACCCGGGCACTTTCCAGCACGTTGCCCTTGGGTACGCGCAGCTCTTTCACAGCGACGATCGTGGCCGGGTCGCTCACGATGACGCGTGCGGTAGCTGTTGCTTCGCGCAGGGTGGTGGGCTTGTGGGTGATGTCGATCATGTGAGGCGCCTGGACTAATGGTCCGTAGGTCGACCCGGTGGGTCGACGTTACGGTTGGCCTTCCAAAGATGGGTGCTGTCTGATAGTACCTCCTTGCCGAAGATCGGCAGTTCGGCTTTGATGCGGTCCACCACCCAGGCCACGGCTTCGCGGGCAGCTTGGCGGTGAGGCGCACTGGCAAAGACCATGAAGCAGAGCTGCCCGGCTGGGATCGTACCCAGGCTGTGATGCACGTGCAGGCAGGTCATGCTGGGCCACTTGGCGAAGGCTTCCTCGCGGATGGAGGTCATGCGTTCGAGGGCCATTTCGCGATAGGTCGTGTATTCGATCGCGGCTACCGTTGTAGCGGGCGGACGATCGTCCGCCCGTGCAACGGTATCCGCGCGTACCTGCCCCAAAAAGATCTCGTGCGCGCCGATATCCATCCGCGAAGCGTGCTTGGCGATGCTGGTGGCAATGAAGCTCGGATCGATGGGGCCCTCCACGAAGATGTCCTTCACCGTTGGGGTGGAAGATCTTCCGCCCGCTCTCTGTTGGTTCTCCTTATGTCCCTTTGCGTCGCTCATGCATGTTCATCCTCCTGCGAATGGTGGCAACACGGCGATCTCTTCGTTACCGGTGAGTGGCACGTCATCATGGACGATGCGGCGATCAACAGCGATGGCATAACTGAGCTTCTCCAATTCCGGAATGCGTTGCACCAATGCTTGGCGGAGGTCGTGCAAACTGGTGGCGCTGACCGTTATTCGATCCGCACCGGCCTTCTCGGCGATCATTCCGAAGAGCAGGACTTCCATGGCCTCAAAGATCGCCCGGTGCGTTGATGTTACGGAACAGGTCCATCGGCCAGCCGTCGCTCCCTGGGATCACTTCCACATAGCTCGTGCGCACCTGGCTCAGCGCATCGCTCATCTTCAACACGTCGAGTTCCACGCAGCGGCGGAAAGCAGGTTGGGCGTTCCGGTGATAGACCGCAGCAAGCGGTTCGATCAACCCTTCATGTTTGGGTACCACGGCCTCCGTGGCATTGCCGAGCTGCGACTTCAACAGTTCGAACAGGCGGTCGTTCAGTCCGGGCAGGTCGCAGGCGATCACCAGCAGGCGATCATTGCTCGCGTAGCGCATGGCCGTAGACAGACCACCGAGCGGTCCTTTCCCCAGCCATTCGTCGGCCACCACGAACGGGCCTACCACGCCGTACTTCTCCGGCTCGCCAATGACCAGCAGCTCATTCACATGCGGATCTAGTTTGTCCAAGGCACGGTCCAGCAACGAGCGGCCATCGATCTCGATCAAAGCCTTGTCGCTGCCCATGCGCGAACTCTTACCGCCTGCGAGGACCACGCCGGTCCAGCCTTCCTTGCTCATCGTCCGGGAAGGTAGTGCACCTCCACAGCATCGCCCGGCTGCAGGCTGCGGGTGGTGTGCGGGAAATAGGCCAGTGCATCAGCGCCCACCAGCGAGCCCAGCATGTGCGAACCTTCATCGCGCAGCAGGTGTACCTCGCCGTTTCGCACTTGCGCCGGACGGAATTCGGCACGCGCACCTTTCAACGTGATGGCCTGGGCCAGTGGCACATGATCGATGCGGAAGCCGGGTCCGCCCTCGCCTTGCATCGCGCGGATGAAGGGCAGTACATATTCGTACCAGGCCACCAGCACCGCACGCGGGTTGCCGGGCAGCGCGAACAACGGCACGTTGCCCACAGTGGCAAAAAGCATGGGCTTGCCGGGCTTCTGCATCACACCGTGGAAGTGGATCTCGGCGCCGAGCTTCTCCAGTGCCGCACGCACGAGGTCATGCTCACCCACGGAAACACCCCCGGTGGTGATGATCAGATGGCTCTTCCCTATGGCATGGAATATCGCATCGTGGATCTCGCTGATGGTATCGATCGCATGATACAGATGCTCTTCCGCAGCGCATCCCGCCGACCTCAGCGCCGCACTGAGCAACATGTCGTTGCTGCTGAAGATGCGCCCCGGCTGGACCTGCGTACGCTCCATGAACTCATTGCCCGTGCAGATGACCGATACTGCGGGTGGCATGCTGACCTGTACCCTGCCCAGGCCATCGGACGCCAACAGACCTACGGCGGCAAGGTCAAGTCGTGTGCCCTTGGGCAGGAGGATGTCGCCTCCCTTGAAGCCTTCCGCTTCGCGCCGGATGTTGGCACCAGACGCGGGCACATCACCGTCGAGAAGCAATACGCGGTCGTGCAAGGTGCAGTTCTCTTGCATTACCACACAATGGCTGTCAACAGGCACCTGCGCACCGGTGAATATCCTTACGCATTCGCCATTTCCCAAAGGCCTGCCATGGACGACCCCGGCCGGGACTCGACCCACCAATTTCCAGGGACCATTTAGATCGCCGAGCGCATAACCATCCACGGCGCTCATATCGAAAAGCGGATAGGCATGCCGCGCAACCACATCCTCCGAGAGCACACTTCCTACGGCATCCTCCAACATGATGCCTTCGTCCGGTGTGAGCCACACGTTACCACGGATGATCGTGCGCGCTTCCTCTACGGTGATCATGGTGAAAGGCAGGTCTAGTGCGTCTTTATTCCTTGGTCCAGGTACTTGCGATCAGCTCCTGATCGAAGGGAGCACGCGGTGCGCGGATCCGCATCCAGCGACCATCCTGGACATCGATCAGTTCCAACATACCGGCCAATGATGTGTTCCTTTTCAGCAGCAACGAAACGTGCTTCGCCATCACAGCGCCGGCAAGCGTGGTCACATGCACCGGCACCTGCTGCATGGCACATCCCTCCTGTTCCTCCGCCGTGCGACCGGGGAAGTAGTCGCGCAGGGTGGATGGTTCCTCATCGTCATTCGATGGTACATGCAGCGTGACCACCTGCACCTGATGCCCATGCACCGCACCGCTTATCAAAGGGATGCCCAGTTCTCCACATACGCGGTCGATCAACAGGCGGGCGGGCAGGTCGTCGGTACAGTCGCAGACGAGCGTGCTTCCCATCAACAAGGAACTTGCATTGCCGAGATCGATGAAGACCGGATGGATCGTGATCCTTTGTGATGTGATGTGCGCCACACGTTCACGCGCCACCTCCACCTTCAAGCGGCCCACATCGGCTTGTCCATACAGCGGTTGTCGGGGCAGGTTGGTGGCCTCGATGGTGTCCCCGTCGATCAGTGCGATGGACACACCGGGCAATGTGGCCAGGAGTGGTAGCAGTGCGCAGCCAGTGCCCCCGGCACCGATCACCGTAATGCGTACCCCTACAGCCTGGACCATGCGCCGAAGTTACGCGGGGCTCCGAAGTCGCAGGGGGTGTACGATACACCGAACGTACTTCTGTCAGATGGCAGTTATTACTGCCCTTCGGCGTAGGTCACATCGAAGGAGCCTTCAACCTGGCGCGTGGTCCCGTTCATCTCATTGAAAAGCGCAACGGAGAACGAGCCTTGGATGTGACGTGCATCAGCGTGATGAGCGGAAACGATCAGTACACCTTCCGCGCCCTGGGGCACGACCCAGTTCATGCCGGTGTGCATGTACAGTACGCTGTTGGCCGCTTCGGTGATGGTATGTTCGCCGACAACGATGTCATCCAATTGAACGATCAATGTGGTGCCCATCAGATCGATGCCGGTGATGATCACGGAAGTTGTGTCACCCACCGCGATCAATTGAGCATCCGGACAGTAGCTACCACCGTCCACACTGGCCTCCATGCGCATACCCGCGTTGCCGCACCCTTCAGGCACCAGCCCAAGGTCCTGTGCAACCTCCTTCTGCTCCTTCGCACAGGATGCCAGTGCAACGGCGATGATCATCAGGACCAATGTGATCGACTGCTTCATGCTGTACGTGGTCCGGGATATGGACGGGCCGCGCATTTCAACGGAACGGTCCGCTGAAGGATACATGCACGAAGCCCCGGCCGCTGCACAGCGACCGGGGCTTCGGAACTACAACTACGGGGCGAACCGATCAATGCACGACCACGCGGTGCGTGCTGATGCCACCATCGTGCTGTACACGCACAAGGTATTCGCCATGTGCAAGATCGCGCACGTTCATTTCCAGTTGACCACCCTGGGCAAATGCATCGCCGTTACGGGTCAGCACGATCCTTCCGGTCACGTCCATCATATCCACCAGGACACGGCCTTCCACAGCACCCAGCGACACGATCACCAGATCCACGGCCGGGTTCGGCCACACGCGGACGACATCCGCATCCTGACCACCCTCAAGACCAACACTGCCCACATTCACGATCGCTTCCTCGCGCGGACCTTCACATTCGGTGATCTGCGAGCCCACCTCCCAATCGTAGAAGAAATACCAGTAGGCCGTTGCGCTCCCACCTGCTACGCTGCTGCTCGTAATGGCTCCAACGCTTCCCAATGCATAGGGATAGGCCGGGTTGCTGCCCAAGCCATCGCGCCACAACTGGGGATTGCCACCCACGGTGCGCAAGCCATACTGACCTGCACCCGGAATGTCAAAGTCCAGTTGGATCCTGCTTTCGCCTGCGGGAATGTTGATCACCTGTTCAGCCACTGTGCTACCGTTTGAACGGTCGATCACGCGTACAGTGCGATTTCCCGCGCTGTTGGCATACACTTTCACGGAGATCAAGGTGAAGGCCTCGGTGGCTTCGAAGAACTGATAGTTGTCCGAATTGGTATGGTAGACCCCTTGCGCTGAATTATCCACCTTCCCTCCATACACCGATCCCGCACCATAGATCGTGGTGGCAGAGGCCCAGAAACTGGTGGTCACGTTCACCACCGGGGTCTGGAACACATTGCCTGATCCAATGGACGTTCCCCCGGTAGGTACATCGTACCAGTTGATGTTGTCGCCGGCCAGCGCGACCAGCGTGGCACTACCTGGCGCAGGGATGGATACATCATCGACCACTGGCGCATCGGCCGCATCAAGCATGGTCACTTCCACGGGAGCGCTTTGATAGGCGCCGCAGGCACCATCGATCGTAACGGAGTAAGTACCGCCCTGGTCGATCGTGACGCTTTGGGCCTGCGCTCCATTGCTCCAAGTGTAGCCTGCCGCAGCGCTTGATGTGAGCACCACCTGCCCCCCTTCGCAGAAGGTCGTATTGCCCTCCACGGTAACCATAGGAGTTTCATCAGGACTCAATTCCACGAACACGCCGGCCACTGCGGTACAGCCATTGTCGTCGATGGTCACCTGGTAATAACCCGGAGCGACCACATCGATGCTCTGTGTGGTGGCGCCTGTGTTCCACGCATAGTCGAACCCGGCGTTCGCCGAGAGGGACAAGCTGTCACCATTACCGCAAACCACGAAGGCATCGTCGCTGGTCACCGCAGCCACAGGGCTGATGCAAGTACCTTCGATGATGGTGATGGTCTGGTCGGCGGCGATATCGGTAAAGGTCTCCACCAGGCCGCTGGGCCAGCGCACCGTGACCGTTGGGACGACGGTTTCATTTCCCAGGCCGAACATGGATGCGAAAGTGGTCACCATACCGTAGCTCTCGCCGGCGCGCACTTCGCGGATCTGTGTTCCCCAAGGTCCGGTGATGGTCACCCGCGCACCGATGGCGTCGCGGTTGCTGACCGTGCCCTGGAGGCGTACTGTCAGCCAGTGGTTGTCGTTCCCCTCGTTCAGCCACAGACGATCGGGGTTGTTGTTGTCCGCGTTGATGTAGCCGCTGCCATAGTTGGCCCACACGTCCACAAAACCATCGTTGTTCAGGTCGCCCGTGGCGAAGCTGTGCATGGCCTTGGGAGCGGGAAAAGTATTGGGCTGTGAGTTGAAAGTGTTGTTCCCGTTGTTGCGGAATGTGAAATGGGCACCGGATCCACCGGCGATGAGCAGATCCAGGAAACCATCGTTGTCCAGGTCCACGAACTTGCTCTGCAGAAAGAACCCGGTGACCTCAAGACCGCTGCCTGCGGTGATCTCGGTGAAATTCCCCATTCCATCGTTCTCGAAAAGCTGGATGGTGGCATCGTGGTTGGTGAGCACCATGTCCAGATCACCGTCATTATCGATATCACCAAAATCAGCGGTCCAGCTTTGATAGCGGACCTGCACCCCGAACGCCACGGCTTGATCCGTGAAATTGCCATTCCCATCATTCACGAACAGCCGGTTCCAACGACGCGGATCATCAGGATTGTTCACCCCCTGGCGGCACTTGGCGATGTACAGGTCCAGATCACCATCGTTATCGAAGTCCATCCAAACGCTGCCATAGTTGCCGCTGCGATCGCTGGAGGGGTCGGTGTCGTAGTTGATGATATCGGCATAGGTCAAAGTTCCGGTCGCATCGCCTGCATTCAACCATTGGCGGGGCGCCGCATCATCATGGCAAGCGTAGAAGTCGTTGAAGCCATCGTTATTGATATCCACGATGTTGTTGCATTGCATGAACATATTATCATTGTTCAGATCCGTGAGGGTGGACTCCCCTACATCGGTGATGCGCAGGTAGTGAACACCATCGTAGCTACCGCCGCTAATGACATCCTTGTGGCCGGAATTGTTGATGTCGCCGATGGAGAATCCCCACTGACCACTTCCGCTCATTGAACCGTAGTTCACCAAGGTGAAGGTGCCGTCGGGGTTCTGATAGTCCACCATGAACACCCGGCTATTGTCCAGTTTGCAGATGTCATCCAGGCCATCTCCGTTCATGTCCACCACACCCATGCAGCCACCACTGTTGGTGGTATTGCTGAGGAGTGCACTGGAGTTCGTGAATGCGATCTGCGCATGCGTTGCAAGGGGCAGGCAGAGCGAAAGTGCCAGACCAAGGGTAGTGTGTTTCATCATGTTCTGTAGCGGGTAGCGTGGTTCTCCGATGGAGGGGTGTTCCCTATGCGGAGGGTGCAAGGTATGGACAACGGCGATCAGGGTTCCATTCCATTCCCCTTGTACGGTGGAGATCCTGAGCCTGGATCGGACGAAACCTCACTGGCTGGATCGCCCTGTCGGCGGATGCTCTCACGATGCACCGCGTCCATGAACTCCTTCACGAACTCCTTGCTCAGGCCCAAATGCCTTGCCAGGCCCAACTGCCGCTTCACGATCCGATCGAAGCGCTCGGGCTGCAGGATCGCCACGTTCTGCGCACGCTTTTCATCACCGATCCGTTCGGCGATGTCCATGCGGCTTCCCAACTTCTGGGCGATCTCCTCATCCAACTGGTCGATCAGGTCACGAAGTTCCTCCAACCGGTCCAGCATCCCCGGGGTGGGCCGTGCCTGCCGGAAGATCAAACTCCCTATCAAAGTGTTGAAGGCCTCGGGAGTGATCTGCTGCTGGGAGTCGCTCCGGGCATTGACAGGATCCTGGTGCACCTCCACCATCAAGCCACTGAGTCCCAGGTCCATGGCTTGCTGTGCCACGGTGCCCAATCGCTCGCGGCTTCCCGCTATATGACTTGGATCGCATAGGATCTCCAGATCGGGGAAAGCCGCTTTCAGGCGGATCGGGAATTCCCACATGGGACTGTTCCTGTAGGGTGTACGTTCGAACCAGCTGAACCCACGGTGCACCGCTGCCAGTCGCCGCAGCCCGGCGCGCTCCAACCTCTCCAAGGCCCCGATCCACAGTTGCAACTCCGGGTTGATCGGGTTTTTCACGAAGACCGGTATGTCCACACCACGCAATGCATCGGCGATCTCCTGTACACTGAAGGGGTTGGGCGTTGTACGCGCACCGATCCATAGCATGTCCACACCTGCAGCAAGGCATAATTCCACATGCTCCGCAGTGGCCACCTCGGTCATGGTCATTAAGCCGGTCTCGGCCTTCACCGCCTGCAACCACCGCAGCCCTTCGGTTCCAGTCCCTTCAAAATTTCCGGGACGCGTTCGCGGCTTCCACAGTCCGGCACGAAAGACCTGCGCCCTTCCCCCGCCCTTGATGCCACGCGCCGTTCCCAACATCTGTGACTCGCTCTCGGCACTGCATGGACCGGCTATCAGCAACGGGCTCGCCAAGCCCAGGTCCCACCCGGTGAAAGGCAGTGGATGCAGGCTATCATCAGCGTGTTGAGGCATCGGTTGCAAAGGTAGACCCCGAAAGGAACGGCCAGCCCATCGCCCCGGTTCCACGGACCCCGATCATTTATACACTGCAATGGATATCAGCACCCATTATGCGACCCTTTCCAGGATCACTGTAGCACCACCCGCAATACGCCCGGCAACACTGCCCCCTGATCCGTCAGCCGCAAGAAATACACTCCCGGGGCCATGCCATGAAGGTCGGCAGATCCCCGTGGCAGGCGTTGCACCATTCGACCGAAGGCGTCCATCAACAGCATGCCGTCGTAGTGCGTATCGGTCACAATTCTTAATGACCCCTGCGTGGGGTTCGGATGGACCGTCCATGGAACGGTTTGCACGGCGTACTGCCCCAAGCCTGTGGCTTCTTCCGCCACAGCCCAATAATTGCGTATCACCGTATTGGACAGGTCGTTTTCGTTGCGGAATCCGATGCGTACATGTCCGGTGGCCGGTGTCCCAGTAGTATAGTAGTAGTAGTGGAAGTCCTGGGTTTGTCCGGCTGGGATCACGATGAAGGCGGTATCGACCTGCGGCAGGTAGCACACATCCATGCAAAGTGAACCGGTCCAGCCCGATGGCACATTGTCCTGTAGCCGAACCACCCGGAGCTGTACATCATATTGGGTGGGGTTGTGTAGCAAGGCACTTGCGGTGAGCGTGGTGCCCACCGGACCGTATACGGTATCATTGGTCACCGGGGACATGGTGAAGGACCCGAGGAAGGTGCCACCATCACAGTCCGTGGGCAGCCCTAAATGTTCGCGGATGTCGCACTCGATGTCGTCAGGGAACTTGTTGTACCAACCGTGTTTCACAGCAATGATACCATCGGTGCCGATGAGATAGGCGTTGTTGGGTGCCGGACCGTAATGATCCCACCATGCATTGCAGGGCCCGTCGATATACACCGGCGGTGCAACCACCATGCTGTCCAGCATCACATCCACCATCGCCTTGCGTTCCCCATAAGTGGTGGGTTGCTGGTAGGTGATCCCGGCGCCAAGGTTCGATTGACCGGGGTTCACAGCGCCGAAGTAGGGACTGATGTCGATGATGGGATGCGCCTCCACAGTGTAGACGATGATGAACTCCACCTGATCACCATACAGGGCCATCATGTCGTTGATGTGCCACAGCTTGTTGCGGTACACCGGACAGGTCCAGCTTCCGGCGATCATCAGCACCGGCTTGCCCGCTGCCAGGGTGCTGCCCAGGTGAAAGGCATTGCCATCCCGGTCGTACAGCCGGAAATCGGCGGCTGTGTCACCCACGAAAAAACCCGTGCTGGTGATGGGTGGCGTTTGGAAAGGCAGTGGGCAGACCAGCTCCATATCAGCGGGCAGGGCCTCCAAGCCGATCCCGGGCAGCAACATGGGTTGGGCTGTCACGGTAGTGACCAGTAAAGTGGCCAGTTGGATCAATAGGTTTCGCATGGAACAAGTCTACCGGCTCTGTACTTGATCAAAATACGGTCGTGAAGGTAGTTCCTGATCACCCTCACCACCTGACCACCAACTTGCCCATCGTCCTTCCCCCGGCAAGATCCACATGTGCCTGCGGTAATTCTTCGGCGTGATACTCTTTGTGTACACGGGGTTTCAGAACTCCGGTGCGATGGGCGTCCACAACCCCCTTTACACACGCTGCGATAATGGCCGGTTTGTGCTCGCTGATGCGCAACATGTTGAGGCCAAGGATGCTGCGGCTGCGCATCATGAGGAAGATGGGCACCACCAAACCCATGCGCCATACGAAACGCAAGGTGCCCAACGCTCCGAGGCCACCACGCTCCGCACCGCCATAGAGCACGATGCGGCCGCCGCTACCCAGCAATGACATGTCCTGCTTGAAGCTGGATCCACCCACGGCGTTGAAGCTCACGTCCAGCCTCTCCTCGCCCAACAAGCGACGCAAAGTGGCAACCGCATTGCCAGCACCGCGGTCCACCGGGTGCTGCACGCCGAGTGCACGCAAGTACTCCACCTTATCGGCCCCTTTGGCCAGGGCATAAACCTCGCAGCCGCTGTGCAGCGCCAATTGCACCAGCAGGTGACCTACGCCGCCTGCTGCACTGTGTACCAGCACCCGCTGACCGGGCATCAACGGACACAGCATGCGGGCCGCATACCACGCCGTGCATCCTTGTGTGGCCAGTGCAGCCGCTTCGCCCAATGGCATGTCCTCGGGGATCTCTGCAATGCCCCGGTGGTCGGTCACGGCCTTCTCGGCATAGCCGCCGAAGCGCGTCATGGCCACCACACGCTTGCCGAGCAGCGACCGCGGCACTTGTACACCGCACTGTTCCACCCGCCCCACCACTTCATAGCCCAACACACTGGGCAATGGCGGCGCTTCGCGGTACAAACCCTTGGCGGCCATCACATCCGCATAGTTCAATCCGAAACCCTCCACGGCTATCCGCACCTGGAAGGGTTTGGGTTCAGGGTCGGGCATTTGCCGCAGGGCGAAGGCGGTACGGGGATCGCCGTGAGTGGTGAGGGTCCAGGTGCGCATGGGAGGGTCGGAGTTTCGGGTCGTTCTGGGCGAAGGGTTCATGCGCTGCTGCCGCCAACCACCACCACGAACTCGCCGCGGGGTGCATGGGTCTCGAAGTGCGCAGCCAGGGTGCCGAGGGTGCCGCGCAGGGTCTCCTCGTGCAACTTGCTGATCTCGCGCCCAACGCTCGCGGGGCGCTCCGTGCCCAGCGTGTCGGCCAGATCGTGCAGGGTGCGGATGATGCGGTGCGGACTTTCATAGAACACAAGGCTACGCGTCTCCTGTGCCAGGGCTTCCAGGCGGGTGCGGCGCCCTTTCTTCACCGGCAGGAATCCCTCGAACACGAAACGGTCGCAGGGCAGGCCGCTGTTCACCAGTGCGGGCACGAAAGCGGTGGCGCCGGGCAGCGTCTCCACGGTGATGCCCGCCGCCAGTGCCGCGCGCACCAACAGAAAGCCGGGGTCGCTGATGCCGGGGGTGCCCGCATCGCTGGCCAGGGCGAGGCGCTCGCCACGTTGCAGTCGTTGCACCAAGGCCTCCACCATGCGGTGCTCGTTGTTGCTGTGAAAGCTCACCAAGGGTTTGGCAATGCCCAGGTGCTTCAACAGCAGGCCGGTGACGCGGGTATCCTCGGCCACCACGGCGTCCACCTCCTGCAACACACGGATGGCGCGCAGGGTAATATCCTCCAGGTTGCCGATGGGCGTGGGCACCAGGGTGAGTTGCGAACGGGATGCGGGTGAAGCCCGCCCTTCATCAGCCATCACTTCGAGGTGGCGATGTACTCCTTCAGCACTTCATACACCCCGGGGAACTTGGTCAGCGGCAGGGTGTCGGCCTTGTCCAGCACATCGTGGTAGTGGGCCACACCGCCCATGGTGTAGATGAAGATGCCGGGTATGCCGCGCTTAACGAAGGGGCAATGATCGCTGTTGCAGGTGGGGCCACGCGCCTTCACTTGTGCCAAGTGCGCACCGGCATCGTTGATGGCCACCAAGCGGTCGTAGGTGTCCTGTTCCGCCGTGGCGTTCACCACGGTGATGCCGTCGTCGCCGGTACCCAGGATGTCCAGGCTGATCATCATGCGCACCGAACCAAAGTCGATGGGACGATCCACCACGCACCACTCGCTGCCCAGCAAGCCGGCCTCCTCGCCGGCGAAGGCCACGAAGAGGATGTTATGCTTCGCCGGTTTGGTAGCGAAATACTCGGCCAGGGCCAACAGCATGGCCACGCCACTGGCATTGTCGTTCGCTCCCGGGAAGAGCGCCTCGGGACCCATGCGGCCCAGGTGGTCGTAGTGCGCCCCGATCACGATCCAACCCTTTCCCTTGCCTTTGACCATGCCCAACACATTGCGCGCCTCGTGCCGCACACGAAGGTGATTGCGAATGCGCAATGTGATCGTTCCCGCACTGTCGCTCAACACGCCAGGTGCCACTTGGACAAGCGGATGCGGCAAGGCCTCGCGCGCCACGCTCCATGTGAGCTTGCCGTGCATAGGGCGCACGACCGGGACGAGGTGCATCAACTCGTGCTCCATGGCCGCGAACAGCTGGAGGGTATCGGCATCCTTGGTGGCGGGCAGATGAAGGCAGGCGACATGGCCCGCCACCACACCCATGGTCATGGCGCGCCGCGTGGGGTCAAGCATATCGTCCGCAGTGATGTGCACCAGTCGGTAGGTGCCTTCAGCCGAACCGGATGCGGGGTGGACCAGGAAATCGGTGCCCGGCTCCAACCGTCGCCCGTCGATGCTTGCCAGCACACTATCGGGGAAGCTGTTCACATTGAAGGTGAAGGGCTGGAAGAAGTCGTCCTTCACGGGTTTCAATCCGACCCGATCGAAATGCCGGGCGAGGTATTCCGCGGCGATGGAGTCCCCGCCATTCACATACCCCCTGCCGTGGAACGCCGGACTGGTCAGCGTGTCCAGGTGGGCGCGGGCATGGGCCAGCATCAAGCCATGGTCCTGGGCCACAAGGGTGGCATACAGCAGGACAAAGGATGCGAGGGAAAGCAGGGGCCTCATGCGAAGCGGCGATCGATCAGGTCCATGAAGGTGCCGAGTGCTTCGGGGTCCGCCGGTTTCTTCAACTTGGCAATCACCTCCCCTTGCACGTACTGGCGGGCCGCCTCACCATCTTCCATGGTATTCAGCAGCACCACGGTCTTCTCGTAGGCGATGCGGTCGCCGTTGAAGAGCTCGGCCACGAACCAGAACTTGTGGCTCAGTGAAATTGCCTTGGGCAGGTCGGCCACCGGCGCCTTCTCCAGCTTCTCGGCCAGGGTGGCCTGTTTGGCGCTGGCCTTGGCGGGCGCGGCTTTCGTCTTCGATCCACCGGACGGCGCAGGCGCTTCCTCCTGCGTGGCTTCGATGGCTTCGATCAAGGAGGTCTGCCGGTGTGGTGTCTCCAAAGGGCGGGTGTCCAAACGGATATCGGCAGGTTCCGGCTCCGCTTCGGCCACGGTGCTCTGCCTGGCGGGACCCGCATCATCCGCCTTGGCTTCCTGCCTGGAACCCCCTCCTGCCAGGGCCGATTCCCGTGCCTTGTGGCGCAGCACCACCAGGCGTTCGTAAAGCTCGCGCGCGTTGCTGCACGCGGCATCCAGGCCTTCCAGCCCCAGCGTGCCGGCGGTCAACGCGCGTTCGGACTCAGCCAGTGCGGCCATCAATTCGCTCATCTTGCGGTATCCCCTGTTGTTGCCCATGTGCAGCGGTCCAAGCTCCGATGGTCCAATGCGAAGATCCCTATTTTCGCAGCACCCTGCAAACGCGACCAAAAAGGTTGTGCAGGGTCTCCCCACAGCATGTTCCTGGAACACACCGGCACCCGCACCCGCCGCAAGGGTTGGATCGAGGTGATCTGTGGCAGCATGTTCTCCGGAAAGACCGAGGAGCTCATCCGCCGCCTGCGCCGCGCGGAGTTCGCCAGGCAACGGGTGGAGATCTTCAAGCCCAGTGTGGACACGCGCTATGCCGAGCGCGACGTGGTAAGCCATGACGCCACCACCATCCGAAGCACCCCCGTGCCCAGCAGCAGCAACATTTTGCTACTTGCTGGCGATATCGACGTGGTGGGCATCGATGAAGCCCAGTTCTTCGACGAAGGCCTTCCCCAGGTGTGCGCACAACTGGCCGGGGGCGGTGTGCGCGTGATCGTGGCCGGGCTCGACCTCGATTTCCAGGCCAGACCATTCGGTCCTATGCCCCATCTGATGGCCATAGCCGAGTACGTCACCAAGGTGCACGCTATCTGCATGACGTGCGGCGATCTGGCCAACTTCAGTCACCGCAAGAGTGGTGGCACCCTGCTGGTGCAGCTGGGCGAGACCGACAGCTACCAGCCGCTTTGTAGGAGTTGTTATCAAGCGGCCACCATGGTCCCACCGAAATGAGCGGCAGAAGCATGACCATGGAACACCTGGCGGAGGTGCTGGGCGGCACGCTCATCACCCATCCGCCCGGTGCGCAGGACATGTTCGAATTGGTGGTGGAGCACCTATCCATCGACTCCCGCGGGGTCACCCCCGGCAACAATACCCTGTTCATCTCACTGCGGGGGGAACGGCACGATGGCCACCGATACATCCCCGAACTGATGGAACGCGGTGTACGTGCCTTCCTGGTGGACCACGTGCCGGAAGCGTTCCATGGGGACAGTGGTATGCGTTGCGCCTTCCTCGTGGTACCCGATACGTTGGATGCATTCCAACGCCTGGTGGCCAGGCACCGCACTGCATACAAGATCCCCGTGGTGGGTATCACCGGAAGCAATGGCAAGACGGTGGTGAAGGAATGGTTGTTCCAACTACTGCGCGGCTCCGAGCACATCGTACGCAGTCCCGGTAGCTGGAACTCCCAGGTAGGTGTGCCGCTCAGTGTGTGGGAAATGCGGGCTGAGCATACACTGGGACTATTCGAAGCGGGCATCAGCAAACCAGGCGAAATGCAGCGCCTGCGCCAGGTGATCAAGCCGACGATCGGGGTCCTCACCAATATCGGGCCCGCCCATGGTGAGAATTTCCACAGTGATCCGGACAAGGCCATGGAGAAGGTGCAGCTCTTCACGGAAGCCGAAGCCTTGGTGTATTGCGCCGACCATGTAGTGGTGCAGGAGGCGCTTCACAAAAGCGGACTTGACCAACGACTACAGTTGCGTGGATGGAGCCGTGAACGAAGCGCCTGGCTGCATGTGGTACACGAGCGTTCCACACCCCATGGCACACACATCACGGTGATCAATGATGCAGTAAGCTTTGCGTTCGACATTCCCTTTTCGGACCCCGCCTCAGTGGAGAACGCCCTGCATTGCGTGACCCTGCTGTTGCATTTGGGCCATGCGCCGCCCTGGATCGCTGATCGCATGCCGCACCTGGCCCCGGTGGCCATGCGCATGGAAGTGGTGGATGGACGCCACGGCACCACGCTGATCAACGACGCATACAGCAATGACGCGGCATCCCTGTCCATCGCTTTGGACCGCATGGACCACATTGCAGCAGGCAGGCCCAAGGCCGTGGTGCTTACGGATATCCTGGAAAGTGGCGATGCCCCCGACCTGCTCTACCAACGTGTGGCCGAGCTGTTCGAACGTGCACGGGTGGATACCCTCTTCGCCATAGGACCTGAACTCGCCGCCCAACAGAAGCGTTTCGCTTGCACGGTGCATGCCTTTTCCGATCCGGCCCACTTGCTGGAAGCCGTTGATCCGGCAACGCTCGCGGGACACGTGGTGCTGGTGAAGGGGGCCCGCACATTCGCCTTGGAAAAGGTGGTGCAACACTGGCAACGGCAGGTACATGGAACCGTGATGGAAGTGGACCTGGAGGCGACCCGGCACAACCTGAACCACTTCCGATCGATGCTGCCCGCCGGGGTCAGGACCATGGCCATGGTGAAGGCCTTCGGATATGGCACCGGGGCCGTGGAACTGGCCCGACTATTCGCCCACGAGCAGGTCCACTATCTCGGTGTGGCCTATGCTGACGAAGGCATCGAACTGCGGCAGAACGGCATCGCACTACCCATCCTGGTGATGAACCCCGAACCGGTGCCCTTCGAAACGCTGCATCGTTTCGCGCTGGAAGCCGAGATCTACGACGAACGCAGTCTGTCCGAAGCGGCTGAACATGCACGGCTGCACCCCGGCGCACCACCCGTCCATATCAAGCTGGATACCGGCATGCACCGCCTGGGGTTCGTGGAGGAGGAACTACCGCGCTTACTTGAACTGCTGGGCCAGGCCAAGGAATTGCGCGTGGCCTCCATCCTATCGCATCTGGCGGGAGGTGAGGCCGGGGAGCACGATCCGTTCACCCGGCATCAACTCGCATCCTTTTCCCGCATGGCCGATGCCATCGATGCAGCGCTAGGCTACAAGCCGCTGCGCCACATTGCCAACAGTGCTGCCACCAGTCGTTTCCCCGAAGCGCGCCTGGACATGGTCCGCCTGGGCATCGGCCTGCATGGCATTGGCTACGACGCCGACGAGACGGCACGACTGCTGCCCGCGGTGAGCTTGCGTTCACCCATCGCACAGTTGCGCACTGTACGATCCGGCGAAAGCGTGGGCTATGGCCGGCGAGGGGTGGCCTCAGCGGAGCGCATCATCGCCACACTGCCCATCGGCTATGCCGACGGGCTTTCACGGCGTCTGGGCAACGGCGTTGGTCGCCTCTGGCTGCATGGCAAGCCTGCACCGATCGTTGGCAGCGTATGCATGGACATGGTGATGATCGACGTCACCGACATCCCCTGCGACCTGGGCGATCCAGCCTACCTCTTCAATGCCGAGCACTCCATCACAGAAGTGGCCCACGACCTGGGCACCATCCCGTACGAGGTGCTTACCAGCATACCGCCCCGGGTGAAGCGGGTGTATGTTCGGGGATGATGGGATCGGCATTCCAAGACCGACTGCCCTTGCGTACCATACCAAGGGCTTCGGATCATGGTGGTTTCCCCATTCGTTCCTTATGTTTGCTGATAACCTGCCCTAACCCTCCAATGAACCACTTTCTCATTTCCGCCCTACTGGGCTGCGCCTTGCTGGCGCCTGGTGTAATTCACGCCCAACAACCCGATCCCGGCATCATACCCGGTGACATTCTGCTGATGCTTACCCCTGACGGTCGCGCGCAGACCGTTGCCGATGAACTCCGCACCTTGGACGGCGTGGTCACCGGCGTACAAGTGGACGGTGAAGTGAGCGAACCGATGCGCATCTGGCTATTGAAGTTCGACCACACGGCCGTGCCACAGCAACGCATGTTGGAAGCTGTAAAACGGCACCCCATGGTGATGATCGCACAGAACGACCATCCGGTGACGG
>JBGTIB010000072.1:0-8441 GCA_041745875.1 Flavobacteriales bacterium
GACGAACGGTTTCACCACGGTCATGTTCGATGGACCCGTCTATGTGAACACGCAGTTCGCGGCCGGCTTCGACTTCAGTACACTGGGTGTAACGGATTCCCTGGGACTGCTAGGTACATCGAGTGGCACGCCCGACTTCTATGAGTTCTCGTGGGAGAAATGGAGCAACAACGCCTGGAACACCCTTGTCTATGCCTGGGGGAACGATCTGAACATCGACCTCTGTGTGTTCGCACTGGTGGACAACAGCAGCGTGGGGATCGATTCGCACGGTGCCATGAACCACATGCGCATGAGTTTCCTGAACGGAAATATCTCACAGGGGACCGTGGTACTCGGATACGATGTGGTGAGTTCGGGACGCATGAGCCTGATCATACACAACACCAAGGGCGGGATCGTGCATGAGCAGGCTTTGGGGGAGCAGGCCGTGGGGAACTATCAGACCACGTTCAGCACGGATGGTTGGGCCTCCAGCAGCTACTTCGTGACCTTGATGCACAATGGCAGGCCTTTGACGAAGCGCATGCTCGTGCCGTGATCCGCAAGTGATGCACCATTGAAAGGGCCGCTCGATCTTCGGAGCGGCCCTTTTCATTCATTCAAGGTGAACGCCGGTCCTACCTTGCGACCATGAGCGATTGGGACCTGCAAGGACGACGCGTTTTGATCACAGGTGGTACCAAGGGCATCGGTGCAGCCACGGTACGCGAGATGAGGGCACTCGGTGCAGAGGTGTTGTTCGTGGCACGCTCCGCCGCTGACGACCCGCTATGCATCGTGGCGGACGTGACCGTGGAACATGACCAGGAGCGGATCGTTGCACACGTGACCGAACGCTGGGGAGCTCTGGACATCATGGTGAACAATGCCGGGATGAACATCCGCCATCCCTGGGTGGAGATGAATGATGAAGACGTGTCCACTGTGATGGCGACCAACCTGCATGCTCCCGGTCAGTTGCTGCGCAGCTTTTATCCACTGCTCGCCAGGGGTACGCACCCTTCGGTTGTGAACGTGGCGAGCGTGGCTGGGTATGTGGATGTGGGCAGCGGTGCGGCATACGCCATGGCCAAGGCGGCCATGCTGCAACTCACCCGCAGCCTGGCGGTGGAATGGGCACCCTCGGGCATCAGGGTGAACGCCGTGGCGCCCTGGTATATCCGCACGCCCTTGACCGCTCCCGTACTGGAGCAACCCGAAAGGCTTGAGCGCATCCTGTCACGCACCCCCCTCAAACGGGTCGGCAGAGCGGAAGAGGTCGCCTCTGCGATCGCCTTTCTGTCCATGGACAAGGCCTCCTACATCACAGGGCACTGCCTGGTCGTGGACGGCGGCTTTCTGGCCAAGGGTCTGTAGCCCGGGAATGCGAAGACCTTCCCGAGGGAAGGCCTTTGCATTGTTCAGCGGTGCATTGAACTTACTTCCGCATCGCGGTGGTCCATTCTGCGATACGCTCCTGGTTCATCTTCACGTAGGCGTCATATTCCGCCTCCTTGGCCAATGCCATGCTTGCTTCCGCAGAGGCGATGGCCTCCTTGTACTTCCCGTTGGCCGCCTGGGCCTTGGCCAGCGTATGCATGTTCCAGAAACGCTTTTCCAACTCCGTGCTCTTGGTGGCCCACTTGAGCGCCTCCTCATGCATCATCTTACGCTCCAGGCAGAAACCTGCGGCGTTGTTGTACGCCCGGAAATCGGCCTTCTCCGAGGCCAATGCCTCCTTGATGTTCTGCAGACCCTGCTCGGTCGCATCAGCTTCGATCCAGACGCTGGCCCTGGTGTTCTCCCAAGTGAGGTCCATACGGGCCTTGTCGTCGCGCACGGCATCGAAGGAGATGGTGAACGTCTCGGTGTGATCGGACTTGCTCGGGGTCACTTTCACCTTCAACACATCCTCTTCCTCCTTGCGGTCCTCGGCACCACCGAGTTCGGTGTTCGAGTTGAAGATCACCACCCAGCTATCCTCGCCGGGAATGGTGAACAGCGAGTATTTTCCGGGCTTCAGGTCGTTCCCCTCCACTTTCACGGGAGCATCGAAGGAAACCGTGGAGCACTTGTTGGCTCCGGTGCGCCAAACTTTACCGTAAGGCACCAGCTCACCGAAGATCTTGCGATCGCGAACGCTGGGACGGGAGTAGTTCACCTCCACATTGGTAAGACCCACGACCTGCTCCACCTTGCCCGAGGGGCTTGGGGCAGGTAGATCCTGGGCCTGGACGGTAATGGAAGCGAGAATGAACGAGGATATCACAAGTTTCTTCATCATGGTCGTATCGTTGGGGGGTTACGCAGGACACTGCACCTTCATGGAGGTGTTGAGTGACGTGCGAAGGTAACAGAGGGAGGGCTTCAGGCCACCTTCAGATTGCTCAGGCGCGAGCGGTCGAATTTGTCGCGCGCATAGCTCAGGGTGATCCTCAGTTCGGTGGTACGCTCAGCGGCCCCCGGGATCTCGTACATCGCATCGGTCATGATCGCCTCGCAAATGCTGCGCAAGCCACGCGCACCAAGCTTGTAGTCCAAGGCCTTCTCCACGATGAAATCCAGCACCTTCTTATCCAATGTCAGCTTGACCTTGTCCATCTCGAACAACTTCACGTACTGTTTGATCAGTGCGTTCTTGGGTTCGGTAAGGATGCGCCGCAGGCTTTCACGGTCCAACGGATCGAGGTAGGTCAGCACAGGGAAGCGCCCGATCAATTCGGGGATCAGCCCATAGCTGCGCAGGTCGGTGGGGCTCACGTATTGCAGCAGATGCTCATCACTGATACGGCCTTCCTTGCTGGCACTGTATCCCACCGCAGTGCTCTTCACCCGTCGTGCAATGATCTTCTGGATGCCATCGAAGGCACCACCGCAGACGAACAGGATGTTGCGCGTGTCGACCTGGATCAGCTTCTGTTCAGGATGTTTCCGTCCACCCTGTGGAGGTACGCTCACCGTGCTTCCTTCGAGCAGTTTCAACAAAGCCTGTTGCACACCTTCACCACTCACATCGCGGGTGATGCTTGGTGTATCACTTTTGCGACTGATCTTATCGATCTCATCGATGAACACGATGCCGCGTTCAGCCTTGCTCACATCATAATCCGCTGCCTGCAGCAATCGGCTCAGAATGCTCTCCACATCCTCGCCCACATAACCGGCCTCCGTGAGCACCGTGGCATCGGCGATGGCGAAAGGCACGTTGAGCATGCGTGCAATGGTCTTGGCAAGGAGTGTCTTTCCACTGCCGGTCTCCCCCACAAGGATGATGTTGCTCTTCTCGATCTCCACATCCTCGGTGGAACTGACAGGTTTCTGGAGCAGTCGCTTGTAGTGGTTGTACACCGCCACGCTCAACACCTTCTTCGCATCGTCCTGGCCGATCACGTACTCATCCAGGAAGCGCTTGATGTCCGAGGGGCGCTGCAGGATCAAACTGCCCTCCATCTCGTTGCGCGAACGCTGGCTCAACTCCTCACTGATGATATTCTGCGCCTGCGCGATACAGCTATCGCAGATGTGCCCGGTGATACCCGCGATGAGCACGTTGGTATCCTGCTTGTCGCGGCCGCAGAACGAACATTTGATCTCTTTCTTGTCCATGGGATCGGGGAACCCGGCTTAACGCGGGATAGGATGAAAGTGTTGCAAGTTACAACGAAGGGGACCGGACAGTGCTGCGTACTTCTTCTTCTGCCGATCGGAGCGACACAGGCACCGGGATATCTTATGTTCCAACTGCACCATGGGCCGCCACCGTCGCTACTTGCTCTTCACCAACAACTCATCGATCATGCCATAGGCCTTGGCCTCCTCAGCGACCATCCAGTAGTCACGGTCGCTATCCTTCTCCACCTTCTCCATCGGCTGTCCGCTGTGGCTGCTGATGATCTCGTAGAGTTCCTTCTTCAGTTTCACGATCTCACGCACGGTGATCTCCATATCGATGGCCTGACCTTCGGCACCACCCAGCGGCTGGTGGATCATCACCCGGCTGTGGCGCAGTGCGCTCCGCTTGCCCTTCGTGCCGGCACAGAGCAGGACCGCTCCCATGCTGGCGGCCATGCCGGTGCAGATGGTGGCCACGTCGGGATTGATGTACTGCATGGTATCGTAGATACCCAGGCCGGCATACACGCCACCACCAGGACTGTTCAGGTAGATCTGGATGTCCTTCTTGGCGTCCACGCTTTCCAGGAACAGCAACTGTGCCTGGATGATGTTCGCCACCTGGTCGTTGATGCCTGTGCCCAGAAAGATGATGCGGTCCATCATCAGGCGACTGAACACATCCATCTGCGCCACATTGAGCTGGCGCTCTTCGATGATATATGGTGTGATCGAGGAGGTCACCGTGGAATTGACATAGCTGTGCAACGTATTGCTGCTGATGCCACGGTGTTTCACCGCGTACTTGTTGAACTCGTCCTTTGGGAACATTGTGTGGGGGGATCCTTTGTTGATCTTGATGGTGCCGGAATGGTACCCTGTCAGGCGGACCGGGCCAAGTTTATGAATTCGTCATAGCTCAGCCGACGTTCCTTCGGCGAAAGGAGCGTCTTGAAGTGGATCGTGAGCTTCTGTTCCACGATGGTGTCACGGATCCGCTTGATCTGTTCCCGGTCTCCCAGGATGCGCGCTGCCATCTGCTGCAACTGCTCCCCTTCCGGTGCGGGCATGCCATACTGCATGAACTGGTCCGATACGTATCGCTGTGCGAAGGCATTCAGTTCCTCGCCCTTGGCTTCCAAGCCGTACTTCTCCAACACCCTGTCCTCCACCAACTGGCGCTTCAATCCCTCCGCATAACCCGTGTAGCCCTCCTCCACCTGTTCGGGGGTGATGGGTTCCTTGCTCGTCTGCTGGATCCAACGCTTCAAGAACCCGTCGGGAAGCACCACACTCGCTTGTTCCTGAAGTTTCTTGATCACCAGGCGCTTGTAGACCTTGTCGCTATCGCGTTTGAACATGTTCTCCATGCCCTCCCTGACCCTGGCGCGAAAGGTGGCCTCATCGCCCACCGCATCCTTACCATATACCCGATCGAACAACGTCGGTCCCAACTCCACAGGTACCATGCGCTTGATCTCTGCAATCCGGAACAGGAACTTTCCTTCAAGTCCATGCACATGTTCGTGGTCCACACCCAGCATACGCGCCAGGTCCTCGTAGTCCCGGCTCACCTTGTGGGGATCCACGATGATCTCATCGCCCACCGACTTTCCCACCAGGCTCTCGCGTGCGGCTTCGTCCTCCAGATATTCCAGGCTGATCGTTGCGCGGTTCATGATGCCACCTTCCTGGATGGTGTCGTCGGCGTTCAACTGGATCATATCACCCAGCAACATGTCCCGGGCTTCGCTGATGGTCGCCTCCTCCACTTTGCCGAAACGACGTTGCATGTCCTCGATCTCACGTTGGACCAGGTCGTCGGCCACTTCCAATACCGGATACTCCACGCCCAGCCTTTCGTCCACCTCCAGGTCGAACTCGGGCGCCATACCAAGTTCATAGGCGAACTCGAACTCGCCGGGTTCATCCCAATTGATGACATCGCGGCTGTCGTTCTTCGGCAACGGCTGACCCAGCACCTTCACACCATTCTCCTGGATATAGTCCCTCAGGCTTTGGTCGATGATCCGTTCCACCTCGTTCACCAGCAAGGCCTTCCCCACCCGCCGTTTGATGATGGTCATGGGAACCTGGCCGGGACGGAACCCGGGTAGCACGGCCTGGCGGCGTTGTTCCTTCAATGCCTTTTCCACGCCGGGTGTATAATCCTCAGGGGTCAACTTCACCTTCAGGGTGGCGGTGAGCGTACCGGTCTCTTCGCGTTCGATGTTCATGGTCTTGTTGATGCTCGGTGGTCGGTTTGTCCATGGTCCATTGTCAGGCTGGAATGCGCGACCGACAACGGGCAACGGACAACGGAATACTGCTCTTCTCTTCTGTACGGACGGGGGGACTCGAACCCCCACACCTCACGGTACCAGATCCTAAGTCTGGCGCGTCTACCAATTCCGCCACGTCCGTATCGTACTTCCAAAAAAGGATCGCAAAGGTAGCCGATCAGGTGGCCGACACTTGGGGTTCCCGGTCCGTGCGATCACGACGCACTGGTCCTCGATGCACCGTTACCTTCGCCGTTCACCCGTAAGGCCATGTTGCGCATCGTTCCCGGCGAGCTCCCAGTCCCCAAACTACACGGCTACCTGCTGGGAGCGATCGGTCCGCGCCCCATCTGTTTCGCAAGCACCATGGACGCCGAGGGTCGGCCCAACCTCAGTCCTTTCAGCTTCTTCAATGTCTTCGGGGCAAACCCGCCCTTGTGCATCTTCAGTCCGGCACGGCGTGGCACCAACAATACCACCAAGGACACCTACCACAACACCAAGGCCACCGGCGAAGTGGTGATCAATGTAGTGACCCATGCCATGGTCCAGCAGGCCTCCCTGGCCAGCACGGAATATCCGCCGGGGGTGAACGAGTTCGAAAAGGCCGGTTTCACCGCCGTGGCCAGTGACCTGGTAAAGCCATTCCGTGTGAAGGAGAGCCCGGTGCAACTGGAGTGCAAGGTGAAGCAGGTGATCGAAACGGGCGAGGGACCCGGTGCTGGCAACCTGGTCATCTGCGAAGTGTTGCTGATGCATGTGAACGAGGATGTGCTGGACGGTGATGGCCGCATCGACCAGCAGAAGATCGATCTGGTGGCCCGCATGGGCGGTAGCTGGTACTGCCGGGCCCATGGTACCGCGCTCTTCGAGGTGGACAAGCCCATCGGCCGCATGGGCATCGGTGTGGACGGCCTGCCCCCCGCGATCCGCAACAGCCGCATCCTCACGGGCAATGACCTCGGCCGTTTGGGCAACACGGAACTGATACCCGATGAGACGAGCGTGAACGAATACAAGCTCATGGAATTGAGTGATATCTTCATCGCCCAGCAGGACAAACCCAACGAGCTGGAGACCTCCCTGCATCACCACGCACACATCCTGCTCGAACAGGGTCGCGTGGAGGAGGCATGGAAGACCCTGCTCGCCTTCAACGCCCGATAGGCCAGGCCTGAGCCCGGCTTTTTACAGTACACGAAACGCAACACGACCATGGCACAAGTAAGCATCAATGGCACCATCAAAGTGGTGGGCAAGACCCAGGACGTATCCGAGAAATTCCGCAAGCGCGAGGTGGTGATCACCGAAGCCGGCGGTCAATATCCACAGCATATCCCCGTGGAATTCACCCAGGACGGCTGTGGCCTGCTGGACGGATTCAAACCCGGAGAGGAAGTGAGCGTGACCTGCTTCGTGAACGGTCGTGAATGGACCGGGAAGGACGGTGTCACCAAGCACTTCCTGAGCCTGAAAGGCAACCGGATCGAACGCAGTGGTGCCGCAGGTTCCTCCGATGAGCACGCAGGTTTCCAGACAGCGCCGGCACACACGGCCGCCGACATGCCACCAGTGGGCGGGGCCGACGAGGACGATCTGCCCTTCTGAAAAAGGGCGCAGCCGACCGGCTCATCTCCGTGCTGAATGCCGTTGCCCTGTGGGCCACTGAGGATTGGTTCCCGTAAGGCCAGACAACGAACATCAGCGTGCCTACCGCGCCGTGATGCTCCGTGTATCCAGCGCATCGCGCAGGCCATTGCCCACGAGCATGAAGGCCAGGGTGAGCAGCATGATGCACACGCCCGGCAACAGTGCCAGGTGCCACAGTTCGGTGGTGATATAGGGATAGTAGTTGCGGATCATGCCTCCCCAGCTTACCATGGGCAGTTGCGCGCCGATGCCCAGGAAACTCAGGCCCGCCTCCATGAGGATGGCTGTGGCGAAGTTGGCGGCGCTGATCACGATCACCGGCCCCATGATGTTGGGTAGGATGTGTTTGAAGATGATACGGCCGTGGGTGTAGCCCAGAGCCTTCGCAGCCTCCACATATTCCATCTCGCGGGTGCGGATCACCTCGCCGCGCACGATGCGCGCCACCTCCACCCACATGGTGAGTCCCACCGCGATGAAGACCTGCACGAAACCTTTCCCTAGGGCGAGAGTGATCGCGATGAGCAGCAGCAAGGTGGGGATGCTCCAGATCACGTTCACCAGCCACATGATGACATCGTCCACGGGCCATCGGAACCGTCTTCCGAACAGGTTGAACGTCGGCGCTTCGGCGCGGAAATAGCCTGCCAGCGCACCCAGGGGAATGCCGATGATCAGGGAGATCAAGACCGCGATAAGTCCAACGCTCAAAGAGATGATGGTCCCGGCCATCAAGCGGCTGAGCACATCACGACCGAATCCGTCCGTTCCCAACGGAAAACGCTCCAGGACCAGAAGGCGCTGTTCAACCTCCGTCCCGCTCGCGGGGAGGATGGCTCCATCCGGCAACAATTGGCGCAGGGAGAAGTGATGCACCTTACCCGGCACCAGGCTATTGTGGCCATTGAACTCCTC
>JBGTIB010000073.1:0-24969 GCA_041745875.1 Flavobacteriales bacterium
CACAATTGATCGGCTCAGGCTTTTCTGCCTGTCTTCACGGCCAGTTCTTTCTCGAGCTGCTCGATGGAGGGCAGCATGCGCTGGAGCTTCCTGGGCAGTTCGGTCACCAGCTTCGTTTGCCATTGCGAAACGCCGATCGGCCTGGTTGTGCCCCGGAGGGCATACTCGACCGTGAGCTTCTTCGCGTCCTTGCACAGCAGCAGCCCGATCGATGGCAGGTCATCCACATGTTTCATCTGGTCGTCCAATGCGTTCAGGTAGAAATTCATCTTGCCCACGAACTCGGGTTCGAAGCGGCCCATCTTCAGGTCTATGATGAAGTAGCAGCGCAGCCGCACATGGTAGAAGAGCAGGTCCATGTACACGTCGTCGCCATCGACCTCCAGGTGGAACTCCTCGCCCATGTAGGCAAAGCCAACGCCCAGTTCCAGTAGGAAGTCGCGGATGTGCGCAACGAGCTTCCGCTGGAGCTCCCGCTCGCGGGCCTTGGGCCCCAGCGTGATGAAATCGAAGTTGTAGCGGTCCTTCAGGGTTTGTTCCACGAGGTCGGAACGCTCCGGCGGCAGGGTGCGCTTGAAGTTGGTGTGCGCCTTGCCGAGCCTTTGGTGCGCCTTGGCGCGGATCTGCAGCGCGAGCACCGAGCGGCTCCAGCCGAAGTTCACCGCAGCATTCGCATACCACTCCCGCTGCTCGCGCGTCTTCAGGCGGTCCAGCAGGACCATGTTGTGGCCCCATGGCAATTGTGCAGCAGCTTGCTGCACAATTGATCGGCCCGGGTAGGCTTCGGCGAAAGCGCGCATGTACATGAGGTTCCGCGCCGAAAGGCCGCTCATGCCCGGGAACGACTTCAGCAGATCACGACCCAGGCGGTCCACCACCTTCGTACCCCAACCTTCCTTGCGTTGACGCGTAAGGATCTCCTTGCCGATGCGCCAATACAATTCCATGAGCCCGGCGTTGACGGAAAGCACCGCCTTCAACTGCGCCTTGCGGATCCGCTCCTTCAACGACTCCAGGAAGCGCGCATAGCCGGAGGGCATCACCTCGCGTTTTGCACGAACAACGGTGGTTGCGCGTTTGGATGGACGTGCTTTGGCCATGGTGGAAATATAGCCGTTCCGGGGAAAAGACCAGCGTGGACGGGCTCTCCGATCAATTGTGCAGCGATCGCTGCACAATTACACGGACCTGCGCATCAACGCCCAATACACCGCGAATGCCACGGCGGTTCCACTGAACCAGGAGAGCGTGTAGAGGAACTCCAGCGGCTTCACCCAGTGACCGATGAGGGCGACGAACACCCCGCTGAACAAGGCGATCATAGCCGCGCTGCCAACGCCCGCGTGTGGGCCGTCCACCTTGTATAGATCCGCAATGACCAGGGTACGTTTGCGGATGACGAAGTAGTCGCAGAGCAGGATGCCGAGCACCGGGCCAAGCAAGCCGCTGACGAAGATGAGGATGCCACTGATCTCGTCCATCAACCACCAGGGGCAGATGATGATGCCGACCAACCCCGCGATGACACCTCCCGCGCGGAAGCTGATCCGCTTGGGAAAGAGGTTGCTGAACGCATTGGCCGGTGCGATCACATTGGCCGCGATGTTGGTGCTGAGCGTGGCGATGAGCAGGGCCAACTGCGCGAAGATCACCACTCCCGGACGCTCGAACCTGCTTACCAGTGATACGGGATCCCACGGCGCGTCCTCGGCGATGAGCACATCCTTGAAGGCGATCACTGCGGCGCTCGTGACGAAGATGCCGACGAACGAATAGAAGATCATCGTGCCCGGGAGACCGATGAACTGTCCCGCCAACTGGTCCTTCTGGCTCTTCGCGAAACGTGTGATGTCCGAGATGCTGATCGCCATGGTGGCCCAGAAACCGACCATGGCGGTGAACCAGATCACGTAGATCCAGAAGCTTGGTCCGCGGCGCTCGCCGTTACTTGCCAGCACCGTCAGCACGGACGACTCCTTTCCTTCGGCGTTCTTGAACTGCACCGTAACACGTTGCTCTTCCCCGACCGGCACAATGGTCGTCGGACCGTTCATCGGAAACCATATGACCAGCTTCCTATTCACTTCAGCGGTGGAAAGCACACTATACTCCGTGGCCTTCGGGGCACCATCAAGGCCGACCAACGGAGTTAGTCGCAACTCATTTCCGCCAGAGGCACTCGGGACCAACACCGCCGTGGGATGCTGCAACTGTTTGCCTTGTTGCAGGACCTCCCCGAAGCCACCGACGCTCCGCATGCCCCAGGCGATCAGCAGCAAGCCGATGATGATCAGGATCGGCGCGGCCCAGGTCTCCAGCCATTTGATGCTCTCGGTGCCGCGCCAGATGAACCAGATCTGGATCACCCAGAACACGCCGAAGCCCACGAATTTGCCAAGGCTCAGTCCAGGATCACCGACCCCGCCCGTTGCGGCGTTCCAGATGGAATAGATGGCCAGGCCGCCGATCCAGGTTTGCACACCGAACCAGCCGCAGGCCACGATGGCGCGCACGATACTGGGCACATGCACACCCACCGTGCCGAATGCCGCGCGGCCCTGCACGGGGAAGGGGATGCCATACTTCACACCCGCATGACCGTTCAACACCATGGGCAGGGTTATCACCAGATTGGCCAGCCCGATGATCGCCAACGCCGCTTGCCAACTGAGGCCGCTGCGGATCATGTACGAGGCCAGCAGGTAGGTGGGAATGCACACCGCCATGCCCACCCACAGCGCGGCGAGGTTCCACTTGGTCCAGGTGCGCTCGCTCGCCGGGATCGGCGCGAGGTCCGGGCTGTAGAGGGGGGAATGGGTGATGTCGTCGTTCACGGCCATGGATAGGGCAATGTAGTCACGTGACGCAGCTCCGCGTGAGCGATCGAAATGTAAATCCCACAGCGAGGAACGAGCGAGGACTTGCAATGAAGAGCGCGACCCGAGGCTTTGCGAGGGGCACGCCCAAACGCTCATGTAAGACCCCTGTCCTATTCGATCGAATCAGCCAACTTGTTCAAAACGATTGCTAGTTCTCGCGCTTCTTCTGCGTTCAGTTCGACTGGATCACCATACTCTGACATCAGCTTGAGATGGATCGACGTACCGTCAGTCTGCCAGACGATCACCTCGCCACCTGCTAACTCATAGAGCTTCTCGCGTTCGTTCATTGCCTCTGCTTTACACACACGCCTCATCCGCTATACCAATCGCTTTGCTCAGGATCTCCATCCCCTCATCCACCCCCGCCTTATCGATGCACAACGGCGGCGCGACGAAGATCCAGTTCCAGCGCACGAAGGTGAACATGCCCAGCTCGTTGATCTTGGCGGCCACCTTGTTCATCACGGCCATCTCCTCGGGCGTCGCGTTCCATGGTGCCACCGGCTCCTTGGTCTCGCGGTTCTTCACCAGTTCGATGCAACCCAGCAGGCCGGTGTTGCGGAAGTCGCCGATGCTCGGGTGCGTCATCGCGAGCTTCGCCACGCATTCGTCCACGTAGCGGCCCATGGTGGCGGCATTGGCTACAAGATCCTCTTCCTTGTAAATATCGATGACGGCGTTGGCGGCGGCACAGGCCACGGCATGCGCGCTGTAGGTGAGGCCGATGGGCAGCGGTTTGTCGTCGAAGTGCTTGATGATCTCCTCACGCACGATAAGGCCACCGAGCGGGATGTAACCGCTGGTGAGCCCCTTGGCCATGCACAGCATGTCGGGCACCACGCCGTGGTGATCCACGCCGAACCATTTGCCGGTGCGTCCGAAGCCGCTCATCACCTCATCACAGATGGTCAAAATGCCGTAACGGTCCGCGATGGCCTTCACGCCTTTCCAGTAGCCCGGCGGGTACTTGATGCAGCCGCTGCTGCCGCTTTCCCCCTCCATCATGATGGCCGCGATGTACTGCGGGCCTTCGTACTTCACCACGCGCTCCAGATGCGCCAGCGCGTTCTCCGTGCATTCCTCCGGCGTCCTGCTGTTCCACGGGCAGCGGTAGAAGTACGGGTTCTCCACGTGGATGATGTTCGGTACGCCCTGGCTGTCGTGTGGCAGACCGCGCGGATCGCCGCCGGCACTGAGCGCACCGTACGTGGCGCCGTGGTAGCTCTGGTACAGCGTGATGATCTTGTGGCGACCGGTGTACAAACGCGCGAGCTTCATCGCGTGCTCCACCGCCTCCGTCCCTCCATTGGTGAAGAAGGTGCGGTTGAGCGAACCCGGCGTGATCTCCGCCAACGTCTTGCCCAGCTTGCCGCGCGCCTTGGTGATCATGCCCGGATGCACGTAGCTCACCTCGGCCATCTGCTTCGCCACCGCCTCGGCCACTTTCGGATGCCCGTGCCCAATGTTCACGTTCATCAGCTGCGAGCTGAAATCGATGTAGCGCTTGCCACTTCGCTCGTAGAGGTGGATGCCCTTGGCGCGCTCGATACTCAGCGGTGCAAGGCCGGATTGTTTGCTCCAACTGAAGATGGTGTGCGCGAGGTTGTCCTGGAGGATCTCGGTTGGGTTTGTATTGGTGGTGGTGCTCATGGAATGCGCGTTGTCGGTTGTCCGTTGTCGGTTGTCCGGCGTGGTGGTGCAAGCATGCGATGGACCTCCGGCGGTTCCAAGTTAGCAGTGCGGTGGAAGTCAGGGAGTGATCGGGGCGTGCCGGCGCTGATCCCTTCGCTCCGCAAGGCTACGCTCGGGAGCAGCGCCGTCGGGCTATCCGCAGTAGTCCTCGCTCCGCTGCGGGCTACTTGCTCCTATCCCTCACGCAAATGCAGCGGCCATCAATAGCGCGACTGGTATATGGGCACGAACTTCTCAAAGGTGTTGGCTACGTGCTCGAAACGGACGCCATGACTCGAGCACCAATTTTGCGCAATAGCCGGGTTGCGACTGACCCAGCAAACAGTACCACGAAAACTCTTCACTGCATCCCAGAGGTGTTCATCATGCTCCACCAAGCTCGTACCGACCACGAAAAGCTGATCCGCACCTGCAAGAAACGCGCGCCATTCAGCCTGCCAGCGCTCTTGATTTCGATAGTCTCCAAACAAGATGGTCTTGTCCTTGTGGTACACTGCCATCTCAGGAGCTAGCACATTCTCTTCTTGTAAGAACTGCCTGACTTTGTTCATGTTCCTTTCTGGTCGAGAAGGAGAGGCGACGGCCACACTACGATAGGCTGGGTCGGGTGGGCCGGTTGCGATGGAGAACCCTCTTACAATGCCACCTCCAAGATCCGGCAGAAAGTTGCAGGAGCCGTGGAGCTTAAGTAGTGTGACCTCACCTGTTGACCCGGCCTCATATCCCTCGTAGGCAACCGTACTTCCGCACATGGTGATAGCCATCTCGATCAGCATCTCATAGTTCAACGTGGATAGCAAGACCTGGTGGTGCTTTGTTTTGATGGCTCGAATAAGCGCGATATAGTAGTTGTCCGGTTCTGGCGAGAACTGGCTGAAGTAATATGCCATGTCGCGAAGGAAGTGCTGCATCGCACTCGGGTAACGAAGCCAGAACTCGTGCATACCTTCTTCAAAGTTGCGCTCGAACTGTAGCATCAGCTCATGATCAATAAGGTGCCGAACTCGGAGAAACGGTAAGAGGGGGTGGATGAGCTTTGCCCCTACAGGAGGAATCTCTGGATGGCACGACCCCGAACCAGCACTCGCCCCTGCCCCAAAAAGAAAAAGCTGTCTCACGCAGGATGAATGACTCCTAACTCATCCAGTTCGTCTTCCCCTCCGGGTTCCACTTCGTCGTGGTCTTCTTCAGCTGCGTCCAGAACTCGATGCTGCTCTTACCGGTAATGTCGCAGGTCCCGAACTTGCTGTCGTTCCAACCACCGAAGCTGAAGGGCTCACGTGGCACGGGCACGCCGATGTTCACGCCGATCATGCCGGCACTGGCTCGCTCCATCACCTGACGGGCTTGTCCGCCACTTTGCGTGAAGACCGCCGCTGCGTTGCCATAAGGGTTGGCATTCTCGATGGCGATGGCCTGGTCGAGGTCCTTCGCACGAATGATGCTGATCACCGGGCCAAAAACCTCTTCCTGCGAGATGCGCATGTCGGTGGTCACGTGGTCGATGATGGTGGGCCCGAGGTAGTAGCCGTCCTTCGCCCCTCCTTCCACCTGCGGGTTGCGGCCATCCAGCAGCACCTTCGCTCCTGCCTGCTCCGCTTCCTCGATAAAGCCGGTGATACGATCGAACGCGGCCTTGCTGATCACCGGGCCCAGGTTCTTGCCGGGGATGAGCTTCTTCGCTTCGATGATCATCTGGTCGATGATGTGGTCCACGCCACCGATGCCGACCATCTGCGCGGCGGCCATGCACCGTTGCCCGGCGCAGCCGCTCATGCTCGCGACCACGTTGCTCGCAGTCATCTCCAGGTGCGCATCGGGCAGCACGAGCAGGTGGTTCTTCGCGCCGCCGAGGCAGAGCGCACGCTTCAATGTGCTAGTGGCACGGATGTACACGATCTTGGCCACTGCGGTGCTTCCCACGAAGCTCACCGCCTTGATGCCGGGGTGGTCGCAGATGGCCTCCACGATGGCTCGGTCGCCATTCACCACGTTGAAGACGCCATCGGGCAGACCAGCTTCCTTCAGCAATTCCGCGATGCGGATGGCGCTGATCGGCACGATCTCGCTCGGCTTCAGGATCATGGTGTTGCCCAGCATCAGCGCATTGGGGATCGTCCAGTGCGGCACCATGTTCGGGAAGTTGAACGGCGCGATGCTCGCCACCACGCCCAGTGGTTTCCGCTCGATGCGGCATTCCACGCCCTTGCTCACTTCCAGCACTTCGCCCTGCACCAATTGCGGCAGGCTGCAAGCGAACTCACACAGCTCCATGCTCTTGTCCACCTCGGCGTAGGACTCGTCCATCGTCTTGCCGTTCTCGGTGTGGACCAGCGTGGCCAGTTCTTCGCGGTTCTTCCACAACAGTTCGCGGTAGCGGAAGAAGATCTGCGCACGCTCCTTGATCGGAGTGCCGCTCCACGCGGGGAAGGCGGCTTCGGCGGCTTTCACGGCCTTGTCCAGATCATTGGCCGAACTCAGTGGTACGGTGGAGATCACGCTGCCATCTAGGGGTGAGCGGACATCCATACGTTGCTGGCCGTTCGCTTCGAGCTTGCCGGCGATGTAATTGCCGGTCTCGGCGTACTTCATGGTCTGCGTAGGCATCTGGCTGAAAATTGGGAACCACGAAGCTACAGCGGAACACGCCGCGCGGACGCCCGGGCACGGGCCGTTCTCTACTTTCGCCACCCGGAACACGAACGTGCATCAACGTACCACTTCCTTCACCGTGGATCCAGCGCGCCTCGAAGGCGTGGAGCAGGAACCTTTGTTCGCGGCCGTGGCCCAGGAGGCACAGGCCCAGGGCATTCCGGCATTTGCCATTGGCGGTTACGTGCGCGATCGCCTGATCGGCCGCCCCTGCAAGGACATCGACTTCGTTGTGGAAGGCGACGGTATCGCGTTCGCGCAGGCCGTCGCGGCACGGCTCGATGCAGGGCATGTCCATGTCTTCAAGAATTTCGGTACGGCCATGTTCATGCATGGGGATGAACAGGTGGAATTCGTCGGTGCCCGCAAGGAGAGCTACAGCCGCAACAGCCGTAAGCCGGCCGTGGAACCCGGCACCATCAAGGACGATCAGGAGCGGCGGGACTTTACCATCAACGCGCTGGCCATCTCGCTCAACCCAGGAAGCCGCGGTGCACTGGTGGATCCGTTCGGCGGCATACTCGACCTGGATCGCGGGCTGATCCGCACGCCGTTGGACCCCGACATCACCTTCAGCGACGATCCGCTGCGGATGTTGCGCGCGATCCGTTTCGCCAACCAACTGGGCTTCACCATCGACCCACCCACCTTTGAGGCCATCCAACGCAATGCAAAACGATTGGAGATCATCAGCGCCGAGCGCATCCACACCGAGTTGAACAAGATCATTCTCACACCCAAGCCCAGCATCGGTTTCAACCTGTTGCTGGATAGCGGGCTACTGCCGGAGTTCTTCCCGGAGTTCGTCGAGTTGAAGGGCGCCGAGGAGAAGTACGGCATCGGGCACAAGGACAATTTCCACCATACGTTGCAGGTGCTCGACAATGTGTGCGCGGAAAGCGAGGACCTGTGGCTGCGTTGGGGAGCCATCCTGCATGATATCGCGAAGCCCGCTACCAAACGCTTCGTGCCCGGCACCGGCTGGACCTTCCACGGGCACGAGGACAAGGGCGCACGCATGGCTTCGAAGATCTTCCGCAGGCTGAAGTTGCCGCTGGACGACAAGATGAAGTTCGTGCAGAAGCTGGTGGCGCTGCATCTGAGGCCCATCTCGCTCACCAAGGAAGAGGTGACCGACAGTGCGGTGCGCAGGCTGCTCTTCGATGCCGGCGACGATATCGATGCACTGATGATCCTGTGTCGCGCCGACATCACGAGCAAGAACGAGAAGAAGAAGGAACGCTACCTGCGCAACTACGAGCTGTTGATGCAGAAACTGAAGGACGTGGAGGAGAAGGACCGCGTGCGGAACTTCCAGCCACCGGTCACCGGCGAGGACATCATGGCCGCCTTCAACATCGCGCCCAGCAAGGTCATCGGCGACATCAAGACAGTGATCAAGGACGCGATCCTGGACGGGAAGATCCACAACGCCCGTGCTGCCGCCTGGACCTTGATGATCGAGGAAGGACGCAAACTGGGGCTGGAGATGGTTGCCGGGATGGAAGAACCGCCGATGGGGTCACCAGGACCTCATGACCACGGCGGGGTCATGGCTGACTGATAATGGTCGCTACTCAACGACCAATCGGCCTGACGCGCGTACCGCACCCTGCTCGACCACATTCCAGTGATACACTCCGGCGGCTAGCCCCGCTCGTGGGATCGCATGCACCGACGCTGTGATGCGCTCCTTTCGCACAAGTCTGCCATCGGCGGAAAGGATGAGCAAGTGCCGGAGCGGACCTGCATCGAGGTTCAGCCGCAATTCCGCATGATCGCGCATGGGAACAGGGACGACAACCGCAGCCGGGACCGGATCGTCCAATTCACCGACGGAGACCGGGATCACATTGATGAAGTACAAGGGGGCTGCGGTGGCCGTGCAGCCGTAGCTGTCCGTACCTGTCAGTGAGTAGGCCGTGTACTCCAGGGGTGATGCCCACGCCGTGAGTGAAGTGCTGTCACTGAGGCTCTCATTCGGATGCCACACATAGGAGAAAGGCTCATATGTGCCAGAAACGTTGGCCCCGAAAAAAAACTGGAAGCTGTCACCTGCCATGATCGTAGCCGTCATGTATCCGAGGTGGGTACCCAGGTTCGCCATGCGCACGAAGACCGAATCCATGCATTGAGCGCCGTTGGCATCCGTCACTGTAAGGGTGTAGTACAACTCCACCAAGGGGTCGACGAGGTACGGGTTGGCCGAAGTGGTGTCATCCAGGAAGTCGGATGCTGAGAACGTATAGGAATTGGCGCCGATAGTGAAGGAGTGGTGTGCGCTCCAAGTATAGGTATAAGGCGCCTCACCACCCGTAACAACAGGGTTTCCACCGAGCATCAAAGGCGGCACACCATTCCAGGAATTACAGATGATCGTATCCTGGCCGGCAAAGGCCGAACATTGGGCCCAAACGCCATGATGACCCAGCAGCAACAGCAGGAAGAAGGGACCGTATCGCATGGTAACTGATCAGCAAGATAGACGCTTCCAAGGCGCAGTGTGCTGCCTGCACCCAATGTGTTGAAAGATCGGACGCGTAGCTTCGCGATCTCGGCCAATCTTCAAACTGCCTTCGGGTCAACCTTCAATTCCCAAAACTGTGAGGATCTATCGTTTCCGCGTCCTGATAGACCATCCCAGTGAAGCGTTCCGCGACATTGAGATCGAAAGCGAACAATCGTTCCTGGACCTGCACAAGGCCATCAAGGACGCGTTCGCCTTCCTTGGCCAGGAGATGGCGTGTTTCTATGTGAGCGATGAGGAATGGGGCAAGGGGCCTGAGATCCCGTTGGCCGACATGGGTTTCGCGGAGGAAGGACATGTGCCTGCCTTAATGGCGGAGGTGTTGATCAGTGATCACATCCGGAGCACCACGCAACGCTTCGTCTACGCCTATGACTTCCTGCACATGTGGATGTTCCTGATCGAGCTGATCGGCGTGGACGAACCGAGGGCGGGAGCGACATACCCCAGGGTTGTAATGAGCATGGGTGTTGCACCGGATGAACACAGCAAGGAGACGGACCTTGCCGATGGGATCCTGGAGGATGACGACCCCTACGCCAGCGGACCCGAGGACCACCGGTACGAGGACGATGACGAGGAAGGCGGATCCGGTGAGGACGAGGATGAGTTCGGGCAGCACGGCAGTATTGACGACCTCGGCGAGGAATACCGATGACCCACCAGGGAACGCTTGTCGTGATCGGCGGACCCACGGCCTCGGGCAAGACCCAGGCGGCCGTATCACTTGCGAAGCATTTCGGGACCGAAGTGATCAGCGCCGATTCGCGGCAGTTCTATCGGGAAATGCGCATCGGCACAGCGCGACCCACAGAGGAGGAGCTGGGCGGAGTAGCTCACCACTTCCTGGGACACCTGGCGTTGGACAAGACCTGGAGCGCAGGCACGTTCGCGCGCCAAGCTGAAACCTTGCTGCAAACTCTGCTGGATGGGAAGAGTATCGCGATCCTCGTCGGTGGAAGCGGACTTTACATCGATGCGCTCATCAAAGGACTGGACCCTTTGCCTGTGACGGATGTGCGACTGCGGGACCGGCTCCAACGTCGCCTGGAACTTGAGGGCTTGGCGGCATTGGTGCAGGAGTTGGAACAACATGATGTGGTCACCTGGGAGCGGATCGATCGTCAGAATCCGCATCGCGTGCTTCGCGCCTTGGAAGTGTGCCTCCTTACCGGCAAGCCGTTCAGTGCGCAACACAGTGCGCCCGAGATCCGAAACGATATGCAGGTGGTGCGCATCGCGATGGAAGTGCCTCGGGACACACTCTATGCGCGCATCGACGACCGCGTCGACCGCATGGTCACCGAGGGCTTGGTCGAAGAGGCGCGTGTTCTCCTTCCCTACCGTGAACACAATGCATTGCGCACCGTGGGTTACCGCGAACTCTTCATGCACTTCGACGGCGAGCTTGCGCTACCCGATGCGATCGCGCTGATCAAGCAACACACTCGCAATTACGCCAAGCGCCAGATGACCTGGATACGCCGTGATGCGGGGTGGATCCGGCATAGCCCAATGGACGTGGCCGGCATGATCGCGACAGTGGGGAGCCGCCCTTGATCCCGCTCAGATCTCGATCCCGATCAGGAGCACGTCGTCCACCTGCTCCTGTTCCCCTTTCCACATGCGGAAACGGTCGCTCAGCGCCTGGTACTGGTCATCCATGGAAAGGGTGGCGGTCTCAAGCAACCACTTCCTTAGGCCCGAGGAACGGAGCTTCTTCCCGTCCGCCCCCCCGAACTGGTCCTGCATACCGTCGGAAAAGAGATAGATACGATCTCCGGGATGAAGGTCGATCTCCGTGCGGGTGAACTGGATCACAGCCCCTTCATGCTGCCCGATCGGCATGCGATCGCCTTTGTATTCAACGAGTTCCCCATTGCGCACCAGGTACAATGGCGCATACGCTCCAGCATATGCGAGTTTCCGACGGTCCGCTTGGATCGTGACCAGACCTGCGTTCATACCATCGCGTTGATCGCCCTCCGCATCGCTACGGTTCAACGCGGCGATCATCCCCTCCCGGGCCATGTCCAGAATGGCCGCAGGGTCCGTAAGTCCCTGTTCCACCACAGCTTCGTTGAAGATCGATGCCCCAATAAGGCTCAACAGGGCACCCGGAACACCATGTCCGGTGCAATCGGCAGCCACCACCACTACTGAACCCTCGCGCTCGGCGAACCAATAGAGGTCACCGCTGACGATATCCCTTGGCCTGAACAGGATGAAGGACCCTGGGAAATATTCCTCAAGGCCATCGGCTTCGGGCAATACAGCACGTTGGATGCGCTGCGCGTAGCGGATACCGGCCAGCATTTCACGGTTCTGTTCGCGTACCATGGCTTGCTGCGTCTCCACCTCACGCTGCAAGGACAGGCGATCGCGGATGTCACGCGCGAATAGGATGATGGCCGGACGACCCGCATGGCTGGTCACTTTCACACTGCTCTCCACAGGTATCTCTTCACCTGACGCATGCACCAATGGGATGTCCTCGTAGATCGCACCCTTGTGCTCCCAGGCGTCAGCGATCCGTTCGGCGCTGGCATGAAGGACCTCTTGCGGATGCAGCTCGAAAATGCTCCGAGCGAGCAGGTGCTCCTTCGAATGTCCCAGCAGCTTTACGGCTTGTGCGTTCGTAGCCGTGATCCTGCCATTGGCAAGGTCGATGACGAACAGGGCATCGTTGCTGCCCTCCAGCACTTCCAGATAGCTTTCCCGGTCACGCTCACTGACCACGTTCCGCGCACGCAACTTGTTGTAAGCATGGGCAAGGCCCACCGCTGCGCCGAACAACACTACCGGCAACGCGCCGAATGCAATGCCTACTGTCAGTTCCATGCTGCTTCACCCTTCGCAGGCAATTGGTCCAGCACGCCGAAAATAAGGGATGGGTCCAGGAACTCTCCTAAGCGATCGGGCCGCGAGACATAGCGGATGATGCCTTCGCTGTCGATCAGGAAGGATGCTGGGAGTGGAATGCCCGCAGCATAATCCACCGCCATTTCAAGGGCCGGGTTGGTATAGACCACGCCATACTGGCGCGATACTTCCTGCGCGGTATCGCTGAGCAGACGATAGCCCACCCCGATGCGTTCCACCATGCTCTTGTTCACGCTGATGTCGTCCGGACCGATGGCCACCACCTGCACACCCTTGGTGCGGAAGATCTCGCGATTCCGCTCGTAGGTGCGCAACATCATGTGACAGCCCGGGCACCAATCGCCGCGCACGAACACAAGCAACAGCGGATGCTGGCCGATCAAGCCTGCCAGGGCGACCGGCGCACCATCTTGATCGGGCAGTGTGAAGTCAGGAGCCGGTTCACCGGTCTTGACACGATAGCCATTGCGTACCCGGCGGCTCAAATGACGACCATCCTGTAAATAGCTGAAGGTGAGCCCGACCGCGCCGATCAACGGTAGCAAGGGTGGTAACCAAAGCGCCCACGCGAAAGGCATGTCATGTACCGCCAAAACGTACATGGCCAAGGCAACCAGGGAAAGCCCGGTATCCAGCCACAGGAAGTCCACATAGGTGAACCACTGCATGTATCGCTGCCTGATGATGGTGGCCAGTGCCGCTATGAACATGGATAGTGTGAGCACCGGCCACGCCAGGAAGAGCAGGTCCAGTGAAATACCCATCGCGGTCCCGGTGATGAGCAGCATCCCGAACTGGTAATCACTGGTGTACTTCTGGAACTCCACGGCCGTGAAGCCATAGGCCAGGAACAGCAGTACGATACCCACGCGCGGATCAGCCGCAAGGAAGAAGACGGGCGATATCAGGACCAACAGAAGTCCAAGCGTGGTGAATGGATGGAGACGTGTGAGCATGCGCCCGCGTTCTTACGCAGGAGTTCCCGGCATTGTTCAATGCGGAATACCACGATCATGCTATTCCGTTCCGCCATGCCCCTGGGTAATTTCGCGGCCCCAGTGGTGAGGAACCGTAATGGGACAGAAACCTTCCATGAGGACCGCGGCTTTCCCGTTCATCGTTCTGGCCTTCATGGCCGCATGCAGCACGCCGGACCAGGGAACCGGCGGCGACGTATCTGAGCGGGTGAACGTATACACCCATCGACACTACGCAGCTGATGAACAACTCTTCCGCATGTTCACGGAGCGTACCGGTATCAACGTCCATGTGATCCAGGCTGGCGACGATGAGTTGATGGCCCGCATGGAGGCCGAGGGGGTTCGTAGCCCTTGCGATGTATTCATCACCGCCGATGCCGGTCGGTTGGGCCAGGCCGAAAGGCGGGGATTGTTACAAGCGATATCCAGTGACATCCTGATGTCGCGCATACCCCCTCAATATCGCGATCCGGAAGGGCACTGGTATGGGCTCACCGTGCGGGCAAGGGTGGTGGCCTACAACCGCGATCGGGTCGATCCTGATGCCATCCGGACCTATGCCGACCTGGCCGACCCCCGATGGAAAGGCCGTCTGCTGGTGCGCAGTTCCGAGAACGTGTACAACCAAAGTCTGATCGCTGCCATGATCGCCCACCACGGAACCGTGGCGACCGAAACTTGGGCAAGAGGGATCGTGACGAACATGGCCCGTGCACCGAAAGGTGGGGATACCGACCAACTCCTGGCCGTGGGCGAGGGCATCGGTGATCTGGCCATCGTGAACTCCTACTACGTGGGGAAAGTGCTGGCCGGGAATGATCCCCAGCACGCGAAAGTGCGCGCTTCCATCGGTGTGGTCTTCCCCACGATGGATGGAACAGGTACACACGTCAACATTTCCGGTGGTGGTGTCGCGCGCCATGCACCGAATCGGGATGCGGCGGTCACCCTGCTGGAATTCCTGTGCAGCCCCGACGCGCAACAGACCTTCTCAGAGGCGAATATGGAGTACCCCGTGCTGGAGGGTATCCCGGTTGCCACAACACTCGATGATCTCGGTTCGTTCGTTCCCGACACACTGGGTCTCGAAGCCTTGGAGCGCTTGAACAGTGCAGCAGTGAAACTATCGGATGCCGTAGGCTGGAAGTAGCTTCACATGCGCTCGTTCGCCGCACATATACCACGCGGACCATTCCTCGCGATATCGGCACTCGCCCTTCTTCTGGCTGCCCCGTTGATCGTGGTGCTGACCGCACCGTTGCATGCACCGGCTCCCGAATGGGAACATGTCCAACGAGCTCTCCTGCCCCACCACCTTCGTGAGACCATCCTGCTTCTTTTCGGTGTGTTGTCCATCGCCCTGGTGATCGCTATTCCATCCGCGTGGTTGGTCGCCGTGCATGATTTCCCACTGCGGGGATTTTTTCGCTGGGCCTTGGTCATCCCCCTCGCCCTACCCACCTACATCAGTGCCTTCACCTATGCCGCACTGCTTGGTCCCACGGGCAGTTTCAGCAATTCGTTGGCGGCATCCATCGGAATCAGGCCCGATATCATGAACCTGCCCGGACTTTCGATGGTCCTGGCACTGGTGCTGTTCCCTTACATCTACCTGCCGGCACGCGCTGCCTTCTCCCGGGGCATGGCCACACAGCTCGATGCGGCCCGCATGCTGGGTGCTGGGGCGCAGCGGAGGCTGGTGCGCGTCGCGATGCCCTTGGCCAGGCCCGCGATCGCCGGCGGGGCCCTTTTGCTGGCAATGGAGACATTGAATGATTTCGGCGCTGTCAAATACTTCGGGATACGCACCCTCACCACAGGGATCTTTCGAAGTTGGGGCGGGCTCTACGACATGGGCAGTGCGCTGCGGCTCAGCATGGTACTGCTCGGTCTTATTGCACTGCTCCTATGGGTCGAACGACGCTCGCGTCGGGGAGTGCGCCAGACCACGGACCAGGCACCGATGAAACCGATACCCTTGAAAGGTGCGCACGCATGGTTGGCCACGGCCTGGTGTCTGTTGGTGGTGGCGTGTGCCGCAGGTCTGCCCTTGGGCAAGATCATCTCGGATGTTGTCCTCCATTCCGACGGCACGGTGCCCGGCGGTGTCCTCAAGGCCTTCCTCAACACCTTGCTCGTCGCCGGCCTTGCAGCCTCCTTCACGCTGGCCATCGCGGTGCTGTTCGCATTCCGCGAACGGTATGCCAGGCGTTCGGACCTTGTGATACGCCTTGCCAATATGGGCTATGCCATACCGGGGGCAGTGATCGCCATAGGCGTCATGGCATTGGCGGGGTTCCTGGATCGGCAACATATCATGGGCACTGCGCTCATCGGGAGCCTTGGAATGCTCACCTATGCGTTCTCAGTGCGATTCCTGGCCGTGGGTACACAACCGCTTTACGGCAATATGCGCCAGCAATCCCCCTACCTCGATGAAGCCGCGCGCATGCTGGGTGCCTCACCCTGGCGTGCCTTCTCCCGGATCACGCTCCCACTGCTCAAACCCGCGATCGGCGCGGCAGCAATGCTTGTGGCCATCGATGTGATCAAGGAACTGCCGCTCACGCTCATTCTAAGGCCATTCGACCTGCACACCCTGAGCACCATGACCTACGAGCTGGCATCCATCGAGCAACTGCGCGATTCGTCCTGGCCAGCGCTGCTCATCGTAATTTGCGGCCTGTTCCCGGTGCTGCTGCTGGAAAGGCTGCTGGCCCGGCAGTCCCGATGAAAGCTCCACTACTCAGCCTGCGATCGGTGCATTTCGCACATGACCATATTCCGGTGGTACGGGGTGTGGACCTGGACCTTGCTTCCAACGAAGTGCTGATCATAGTCGGGCCCAGCGGATGTGGCAAATCAACCCTCCTGCGACTGATCGCCGGATTGGACCTTCCCGAACACGGTACCATTACCTTGGAAAATGTCGTGCTGAGCGGCCATGGTGATCCCGTGCCACCCGAAGAGCGCAACCTTGGGATGGTCTTCCAGGGCCTGGCCCTATTCCCCCATCTTACCGTAAAGGACAATGTGGGATTCGGCCTCCACCGCTTGCCCAAGAGCGAACGTCGTGAACGTGTGGAGGACGAATTGAAGGCCGTGGGATTGGCAGGCCTGGGCCACCGATTTCCCCATCAGCTATCGGGTGGCCAGCAACAACGTGTTGCGATCGCCAGGGCAATGGTGCTACGGCCCAAGGTCCTGTTGATGGACGAACCCTTCAGCGATCTCGATGCACACACGCGAAGGCAGGTCCGTGGAGAGGTGGTGCGCATTCTTCGTGAACATGGCGCTGCGGCCATCATTGTGACACATGACCGCGCCGACGCCTTGTACATGGGTGATCGCATTGCGGAAATGGACGAGGGAAGCATCGTGCGCATCGCAACTGCCCTGGTGATGCGTGAGGAATGGGCGGCAGTTATCGCCCTGGAACAGGATACTCCCCTGGCATGACCGTGGACCGCCTCTCGCAGCTACGCACCATGCTCACGGTGGAACCGGAGGATACATTTCTGCGCTATGCGATCGCGTTGGAGTTGGAACGGGCTGGCGACGCGCTACAGGCGATCACCATTCTTGAAAAAATGTTGAACGACGATCCATCGCATATTCCGATCTACTACCAGCTGGCCCGTATGTTGAGCGAAGCAGGCCGCGGCAGTGAAGCGATGGAGATCTGCGAAACGGGCATGCAACAGTGTGAGAGCAGTGGTGACCACCGAACACGCTCGGAGCTGAATGCCATGTTGGAGAACCTACGGGAGGACGTACAATGAAACGAACATTTCGCAAGCGACTTCTGATAGCGGGTACAAGCCTTGCCATCGTGGTACTCGTGCTTTCCTTGGGAATGCACCCCTATCTGGCGATCACCGCACCGGTCGGGGCCGATGTGGCCGTGGTGGAAGGCTGGATCCCTGAACCGCTTCTGACACGCGTGAAGGACGAGATCGATCGCAACGGCTATACCTCCGTTCATACCACCGGTACCGTTCGGCCCTTCAGTTACTACTTGGATCAGGATGAAGCCATTGTCGTCCACCTTGACAAGCCGATGCAGGGTGAGGTCCGTATCAATGTGAGCGGACTGCCAGGCGCTGGATTCCGGCTTGTTGCCGGCAGTGATACCGTACTGGACCTTGCCGTGGGAGGGCATTCGCAGCGATACCATGCACACCTGCCCGTACCAGTGGATTCAATTACGATCCACTCGGTCAATGCCGCACAGGCGCCTGAGGGTATGTCCAATCTCTATGTGAAGTACTTCTCGATCGGGCGAACGAACGTGCATCACCAAGCCGGGACGATCCTGCTGTTACGGTCCAATGGGGCCCGGGAGCCCGGATGGCCGACGTTCGCACATTCCTCCGCTGCCCGACTGCATGATCTTGGCATCCCCTTGGAGCGCTTACAGATCACTCCCGCAGCGGAAGGACAGGAAAGCAGGACACTGGCGAATGCGGCGGGCTTTGCGGCCCGTGCACGTGAATTGGGTATTAAAAAGGTCGATGTGATCTCCCTCGGGGTACATGCGCGTCGCTCGCGGAAGATGTATCGCAAGGCCTGTGGTGATGGGATCGAGATCGGTGTGATCGCCATTCCCGACCCGTTGGTCGCTCGTGGCACTTGGTGGAAACACCGGATGGGTTGGGTCGGCATGCTGAAGGAAATGGCCGGCGTACCGGTCTCGAACCTGATGGAGGTGGAGGATCAGGCCCCTTGATCGACGCTCGTGATTATCTTTTCGCCATGAACGCCATGGGACGTCCCGGAAAGGAGGAATTGGAACCCTTCTATCACGGATACCTGGATCTGGCCGAAGGCGATGATCCGATCCACGCATTGAAGCAGGCATCGGACCGCTTGTGGAAGACCGTGTACCGCATCCCACCGGGCTATGCGGACCATCGCTATGCACCAGGCAAGTGGAGCATCAAGGAGGTGTTCCAGCATGTGATCGACAGCGAACGTATCTTCTCTTACCGGGCATTGCGCTTCGCCCGGTACGACGATACCGAGCTCCCCGGCTTCGATGAAAACCATTTTGCTGCCCATGCTTCGGTTGACCACCGTGAATTCCATGACCTCCTGAAGGAGCACGATGTCCTGCGCACATCCACCATCGCTCTCTTCCGCAGCTTCACACCGGAAATGGGCCTGCGTACAGGTTTGGCGAACGGAAACCGCATCTCCGTGCGCGCACTCGCCTGGGTCATCGCCGGGCACAACACCCATCACATGAACGTGATCGACCAACGATACCTCGGCGGCCATGGCGAAACGTAGCATGCAACAGTGGTTCGACGCGTATGGCGTAAGCCACAAGAACCCAACGAACAAGCTGATCCACTGGATCTGTGTACCCACCATTTTCTTCAGCATCCTGGGGCTGATCTACCTGATCCGAACCCCGAACCTCCCTTTGGTAGGGGAGCATCTCGTCCTGGCTATTGTAAGCCTGCTTGTTCTGGTATTCTACTTCCTGCGCTCCAAGACCATCTTCGTTGGAATGGTGGTGTGGCTGGCTTTCTGCTGGTGGCTGGCCATGACCCTGGAGGCGCACCTGCCATGGCCTTTCTGGGCCGTATGTCTCACGCTCTTCGTGCTGGCCTGGATCGGCCAGTTCTATGGACACAAGATCGAAGGCAAGAAGCCCAGCTTCTTCGAGGACCTGCAGTTCCTGATGATCGGACCCGCCTGGCTGATGGGCTTCATCTACCGGAAGCTGGGCATCGCCTATTGATCCAGCGCCCTGAAATAGACAGGGGCGGGCGTGTCGCACTGCGCTGGGAAAAAAATGCATTGTAGATCACGCAGCACTACGTCGGGTTCGATCAACGCCCTGCCGAACAGATCGCTTTGCGCACTGTTCCCATGGAATCCGCCAACGCTTATCGCCCGAAGCGAAGCGAGACGGGGGTCACCACCGGATAGGTCGTCCAACTGTACCTTGCCTTCAACGGCCAGGACCATCCCGAAGTGATCCGCGCGACCTGCACGGTCGAGCACGGTCTCCAGGTCCATGGTGATATTGGCGCCCTGCTGTTGATCGGCAAAAAGGTACTCCCCACCGGCATCGGTGATCAAACCTGCCATGTAACTGTTACCCGGTGGTGCGAACCAGTTGCCCTGCCATGCACTGCCAAAGAAGACCTTGGGGCGTGACCCAAGGGTGGCGCTATTGGCGGCAATGCGCTCGTAACGTTCAGCAATGGCCAGATACAGACTATCGGCCAGGGCCATTTCACCGAGGAACACGCCGAAGAAACGCAACCATTCCGCACGGCCCAATGGGTGCTCTTCCAAGTACTCCGTCACCGCGATCCCAACGGGACCATTTTCATTCGATAGGGCTCGATCGCTCTTTCCAAAGGGATAGTCGAACAAGGCGTCAGGATTCAGCATGATCAGCATCTCGCGATCAAGGCCGGTGGCGGTGCCCACCTCCGTGACATGTCCTTGCGGTAGGGCCAGCGTGGCACTGTCGCGCAACTGATCAAGGTATGCGGCCGCCACCACAGCTTCGGTATGGCCTAACGCACTGATGAACGCGAGGTGCGTGGTGCTCACCACCGCGATCCTTTGTAGTGGCGCATGCAGGACAAGCGTGGACCTCTCAACGGATGGAGCATTCGATATGTGATAAACCCCGAGCGTATCCGATCTTCCACCGGGACCGAAAACGGTCACACGATAATTATCGCCCTGCCTGGCTATGCGGAAGCACTGTGCGTGGTGGTTCGGCAATTGCTCCCATGCTGAGCTGTCCGGGGACCGGTGATCCACCACACAAGCGGGCAGGATCAGCAGGAAGGCCAGAAGGAACAGGTACTTTGTCATGGGTCGACCATCGGGCTCTTGCATTGCTGGGTGCAAGATCGCTCCGATCCACGAACTGCATGCACCATGGCGTACGAGGCCCCATGAACGACGAAGCCCCATCGCTGGGATGGGGCTTCGCAATGAAATGGAACGCTCGGTTCAGGCCTTCACCGTCACCCGTGGTGCAGCGGCCAGGATCTCTTCACTGGCGCCTTCCTTGTACTTCTGGAAGTTGTCAACGAATGCCTTGGCGAGCTTCTCCGCCTGCTCGATGTATGCGCTTTCGCTCTTCCACGATGTGCGGGCATTGAGGATCTCGCCGGGTACCCCGGGGCATGCGGTGGGGAATTTCACTCCGAAAATGCGATGTTCCTCGTATTCCACATTATCCAACTCACCACGCAGTGCAGCCGATATCATGGCCCTGGTATACTTTAGTTTGATGCGCTCCCCTGTACCGTAGGCACCACCGCTCCAGCCGGTGTTGACAAGCCAGATGCGTGCATCGTGCTGCTTCATCTTCTCGCCCAGCATGTCGGCATACTTGGTGGGGTGCAGGGGCAGGAATGGTGCGCCGAAACAGGCGCTGAACACGGTCTTGGGTTCGGTGATCCCAGCTTCGGTCCCTGCCACCTTGGCCGTATAACCGCTGATGAAGTGGTACATGGCCTGTCCCGGTGTAAGCCTGCTGATCGGGGGCAACACGCCGTAGGCATCGCAGGTAAGGAAGAAGATGTTCTTCGGGATGCCGCCTACACTGGGTTCCGCAACGTCGGCAATATGGTGAATGGGATAGCTGACGCGGGTATTCTCCGTTTTGGTCCCATCGGCGAAATCCACCTCGGTGGTGCCTGCCTTGAAGACGACGTTCTCCAGGATCGCGCCGAACTTGATGGCGTCCCAGATCTGCGGTTCCTTCTCAGCGCTCAGGTCGATGCACTTCGCGTAACATCCTCCCTCGAAATTGAAGACACCCTTATCGCTCCAGCCATGTTCATCATCACCGATCAAGCGGCGGTCAGGATCGGCACTGAGGGTGGTCTTACCGGTACCACTGAGCCCGAAGAACACGGCGGTGTCGCCCTCCTGGCCGATATTGGCACTGCAGTGCATGCTCAACACCCCCTTCTCTTGGGGAAGCACGTAGTTGAGCACGGTGAAGATGCCCTTTTTGATCTCGCCGGTGTATCCTGTCCCTCCGATGATGATCATCTTCCGGGTGAAGTTGATGATGGCGAAGTTGTGCTGGCGCGTGCCATCCTTTGCGGGATCGGCATGGAACCCGGGTGCGCATACCACATGCCACTCCGGCTCGAAGTCCTCCAACTCCTTGCGGGTGGGCCTAAGGAACATATTCCCGGCGAACATGGCGCTCCAAGGGTACTCGGCCACCACCCGCAGGTTCAACCGGTACGTAGGATCTGCACAGGCCATGGCGTCCTTGATATAGACCTCGCGGTTCATCAGGTATGCGCACATCTTGTCATACAGCGCATCGAACTTCGCACCATCGAACGGGATGTTGATATCACCCCACCACACGCTCTTCTCCGTCTTGGCATCCTTCACGCAGAACTTGTCCTTGGGGCTTCGGCCTGTGAACTCACCGGTATCGATGGCCAGGGCGCCGCTGGATGCGAATACGCCCTGGTCATTGAGAATGGCGTGCTCCACCAGCTCTGCTGGCTCAAGGTTCCAGTAGGCATCACCTACTTTGTCCAGGCCGATCGATGTGAGATCGCCTTTCTTCGGTTTTAGGCCGAATTCGTTCATGTCCTTGTTTTTGGAATAGGGCGCAAAATTAGGCCCTTGGCTTTACAGCGGGCTAACGTTGGTCATTCTTGCGCAGGGCGGTTATCAACAACCAGGTCCACCCGAGGATGAAACATAGGCCACCCAAGGGTGTCACAGGACCAAGCACGGCCGTCAGGGCATGCAGGCCGGTCAACTCGCGGGTACTCAACAGGTAAAGCGATCCACTGAAGGCCAGAATGCCCAACAGGAACAGCAGGCGCATCGCACTATGCACCCGGGGGGATATCCGATCACCCAAGGCGGGTAGCACCAGCAAGCCCAGTGCATGGAGGAAATGATACTGTACCCCCGTATGCCATTGGTCCAGTGCATCCGGGGTCAGCACCGACTTCAAACCGTGGGCACCGAAAGCGCCCAATGTGACAGCGATCATCATCAAAGCGGCCGACAAGGCAATGGTGCGTTGTACCATGGCACAAAGATGCAGGCTTCCCCCCCGGGGGGCACACGGATGGCCAATGAAAAAGCCCCCCGGAAGCTTGCTGCTCGCCGGGGGGCTTCACGATGTTGCGTAGTAGTTAGGATCAGCGGTTGCCCAGCTTCTCCATTTCCTTGTCGAAGGTCTCCTTGAACTTCTCGTAGTCGTAGTCGATGCGCAGGCGCTCATCGCTGGAGAGACGCTCGTTGTAGGCGCTCAACAGGTCCTGGGCACTGAGTTCGATGGCCACATAGCTCTTGTAGTTGTTGGTGGCGGTGCGCATCTGCTTCTCGCAAATGGTCTTCACCCCTGAGAGACGCTGGTCCACCACTTCCCGCATGAGGCTCTCATAACGCTCACCGATCTCTTCGCGGTTGTTCATCTCGCGGCTGTTCACGTAGTTGTCGATCACGCCCTTCACCTGGGTATTGATCGACTGCGCCAGGTCGGCCCGTGCGTTACTAAGGGCCTTCTTCTTGGCCGTGGCCTGGTCCATGCTCTCGCCCAGGCTGTTGGCCCGGAACACCTTGTCGTTCGTGAAGAACTCGGGGCCTGAACAAGGGATGACCACCTCAACCTCGCCTTCCGGGATCTGTGCCGCGGCGGCTTTCTTCTTGCTCTTGCAGGCGGTCATACCTCCGGACAGCATCAGCGCCGTCGTCAGGACCGCGAGGGATCGGATGTTCGTAAGGGTCTTCATGCTTTTGCGCCGTAGCCCGGCGGAGGCGTTGTGGTTTGACGTTGATGATGTCTCGTTTCGCGGCTAGTCCAATTGCGTGCCAAACTACCAAAAGGCTTGTCCATCCTACTGAAGAATATTCACCATCGCAGGCACGAGATCGTTGCGCACCTCTTGTATGGCCCGTTTGTAGGCATCCAGTCCAGCCCGCTGATAGTCGAGTTGTACACCCTTCACGCCCTGCCGGCCTCCTTCATGCAGGACCTCCTGGTTGCGCCGGTCGCGGAAACTGTAGCTCACGTCCAGGAAGGCGGTATGGAAGCCGTTCGCCTGCCCACCCTCCCGCGTACTGGCATTGAGCGACAATAGCAGGTCGCTCTCCGCTTCACGATCCACGAACCGGAAACCCCGCTTGGTAAGCTCTTCACGGATGGCCAGGGAGATGCCGGCATCATTGACCGGAGCACCGAGGTTGACCTCCTGCGTGCGCATGTGTATCCTGGGCATGGTGAACTGAATGGCGGCCCGTTGTTCGGGCACCGTAAGGCCGCCCATGATCGCCTTGACGAGTGTCGGCTCCAACTCGCTGCTCACCAACCCATCAAGATCCAGACGAACAAGGACCTCCTTGCCCGGTACAGTGGGATCCACACGTTGCACGGAGGTACGCAGGCGACCATCGGCATCGGTGTTCTTCAATTCGGTGACGCGCCCGCTCAACCCGGGGAAGGTGATCACGACCGGCAGTTGTGCAAGATCCAGCATCGATCCATTGTTGTTGTACCCGGCGGAAATGAGCAGCTCGCGGCGAAAGCCGTTGGTGTAGTCCAATTCACAACGGTCCGGAAGGATCGTGATGCGAACGCCGCTGGTCATACGCTGCAGGTCGTTGTAGATTTCGTTGGCCAGCGGCACCTGCCTTCCGTCGACCTCAACAATGTCGTTCTCGCCCCAATGGTCCTGCATGGCGATCAAGGCACGTAGGCCCTGGTCGAAGGCGGTACGCATATCGCCGCCCGCGAGGCTTTCCCTGGACCGTTGATGGAGGTCCTTCGCCGTACCGATCGCCCGTGCCTTACGCTGGGCCTTCAGGTGTGCGTGCTCCGCCTTGCTCAGGCGGTAATAGGTCCAGTATTCATTGTCGTTCTCCCAAACCCCAGCAAGTTCAAAACCCTCCAACTGCTCACTGGTTCGGGTGCGAATGTTGCTGGTAAAGGATTCGCTGAAACGATGGCGCTGATCCAAAGTGGAGAGCAGGCTGTTGCCTTCGACCACCACACTGATCTCGCTCGCCAGATCGTTCAATGCGGTCTTCTTGGCCGTCTCCTGATGATCGGGCCTGGACTTGTTCGCAACCCCGATACCGATGTAATGACCATGGTCCATGGGCCGTGCCTGCACCCACCCGGGACGCTCCATTGATGGATCAGGTACCTGCGTCGTACCGGAGATCCGCTGACCTCCCTTGCAGCCGCTCAAGACCAGCAGAAGGAGCACCATATGTGCGATATGCTTCATGGCATCCGTGCCGCCAACACCTGTTGAATGGAACCGGCCATGGTGGTGGTAGCCTCACGCACCGCATCGTTGCCGAGAACAGAAACGGACTTCAG
>JBGTIB010000074.1:0-7333 GCA_041745875.1 Flavobacteriales bacterium
AGCACGGCCTCTTCCCCACCCCGCTGCACGTTGATCCCGCTTCCCTGTAACACCAGGATGAAACGGTCCGTGGGCAGCCCCAGTTCTGCACGTGTGGGTAGGGGTCCCAATTCGCGGGGCATTGGGATGTTGCGGACCACCGTCGGGGTCTTCCCGTAGCGCGCCCGATACGCTTCCGCGATGCTGTCGTTCACCGTGATCACGTGCCGCAGCCGGGGGAAGATCCATCGCTCGATGGCCAGCCACACGCGCCGCGCGAAGCGCCCCTCCAGCTCGGGCACCTCGGTGAAGTACTCGTGGCTGTCGTAGACCAGCTTCCTCCCCCGAAGCCGCGCCACCAGGAAGCAGGGCAGCAGGGTATCCAGGTCATTGGCCACGATCAACGAACTGCGGGCGAAGAGCAACAGCAGGAAGAGCCGCTTGGCATACTCCCCGTAGAACAGCGGGCCCTTGCGGAAGATCAGCCGCATGCGTCGGGTGGCGTAGGGACGCTCCAAGGGCAGGCTCCCCGGCAGCTTGCGCCCCACCAGCAGCACCGCGTAGCCCAATTCCTGCAACACGGTGCAGGTGCGGTGCACACGGTTGTCGGTGCTGAGGTCGTTGGTGACACAGACGATGGCGCGGGGCATGTTTGCAAAGGAACGGCCCGGAGCATTGCCCCGGGCCGTTGCACTGAAGCAGTTCAACGCTACCGCACCTTCACAGCACGCTTCACCAGCGGTTCGCCATCGAGCAGCAGGGTCACGTAGTACACGCCGGGGGCCAGGTGGGCGGTGCTCCAGGCGTAGCTGTACTGTCCCTCGGTGCGCGCCGCTTCCTCCAACACTTGCAAGTGCTTGCCATCGCTGCTGTTCACCATTAGTTGGGCACGGCCGCTGCGCTCCAGCAAGTAGCTCACCGTGGTCTGGTCGGTGAAGGGGTTGGGCGCGATGGTGAGCAGGCGCTCGGTGGCGGGATCCAGTGGTAGTTCATCCTCGATGGTGCCACTGCGTTGGTCGTCGTCGCCGACACCAGGGTTGGCGCAGCAGGCAGCGAGGGAGGCTTCGAGAAGGTCCAGGCGATCAAGCACATCGTCCAACTGGTTCGCTAATGCAGCGTTCGTGGCCTGCTGCTCCTCTATCTGGGTCTGTTGTTCCTGGACGGCCCCAATGAGCAGGGGAACCAGTGTGGAATACACCACGCCTTTCACAGGCATCGCCTCGCTAAGCATGTTACCTTCCTCATCATACTGCGCGGGAAATGTGGTGCTCCGTACCGCCTCGGGCACAATTGCCTCCACTTCTTGTGCCAGCAAGCCGATCTGGTCATCATTGGACAAGCCCATGTGTGGATGGGCAGCCGAATCATATAAATACGTCTTGGGCTGCAACTGCATGATCAGGTCCAATGCATTCTCCACGTCCTCAACCCCGGTCTTTAGGTTCGCATCTGAGGTGATCGCAATCCCGTTGTTCACGTAGCCATTTCCGGTGATCCAAACAGCACCTTGGAACCAGCCGGCCCAGTTGACCGAAGCCTGATTCGCACTGGCATGGATGCCGTAGTTCGTAGTGGCACCAGAACCAGTTGCAAACGCATGCACACCGTAATTGCTTGTAGCGGTTCCATTGACTTGGGCGTATGCCCGCACACCATGGTTTTTGTCAGTGATCCCTCCTGAACGGATCACCCCCCAGAAATAGCCCCCGTGATTGTCTGTACCGGTGACTCCGCTCAGGATCTCCCCTACACCCCGCAAGCCAGTATTCAATTCAGTGCCACCCTGAGCTAGTCCATGACCGCCGTAATGCTTATCTCCGGTTCCACTAGACACCATACGAGATCCGGTTTTTTGTACTGCTGAACCATCAATTTCGAACAGGCCGGTAAAGTTGTCTACACCCGAATTGACCGTATTGTAAACATGCAGCTTGGCATCTGGCGTGTTGGTTCCGATCCCGACCGTCCAATCAAGCTCAGGGCAGACACCATTGGTGCCGACCGGTTGCCATGCGGTCGTCAATTTATTCGCCGATGGGTATAGCCCCCAGTCGCAATCACTACCACCTCCGCCAGGAGGCAGATCGTTGGGATCCAACCACTTCACAACACCACGTTCACCGCTGGGTGAGGGCGTATCATCAACAACCATCACTTTGTAGATCCCGGTGGCTTCGCCTGCCGGCTCCGGTAGCTCACGAATACGTAGACGGCCGTCCACGATGTCCAAACGCTCGGAGGGCTCCACCCCCGCCGCGAACCAGTCGCCGATCCCGACAAAGGGTTCGGTGTTCGAAGCAGGGTAGAGCCGCATGAATTCCATGCCGTCCACACTGCGCGATCCCGTAGTAGAGAACCCATCGTAGGTTTCGGTGAACAGAAAACGTATCCTGTTGTATGAGTTGCGGCCTCCTAAATGAAAAATGAGGTCCGGCTCGCCCAAACTGTTCACTTTGTCTCCGATGTAGGACTCAGTACCCTGCCCGGAAATGGTCATCCCATTCCCCATCCAAGGCCGGTAGCGATCCAGAAAGACATCGTCTCCGGTGGTCAGATGGAGCAGGCTGAACGGGCCGGGAGCACCGGTGCTGTAAAACTCGTCCACATCGGGGCTCAAGAGCAGGCTGCCGTCCTTCACCTGGCCGGTGAATGTGTCGATGGTGTAGGTGGCGTCGGGTAGGAGGGTCATCCGCCGGATCGCATCGCTGTACCAGTCGATAGGGAAATTGCCATCGTGCCTGATCTGCAACTCCACCGTGCTGTTCACATCGCAGCCGACAAACTCACTGGTGGTGAAAATCGTATTGCTCTCCACGGTTACCTGCGCATGCATCGCAAGGGCACCCGTAAGCAGGCTGAAAGTGATCAGCCCTGCCATTCTCGTTCTTGTTCTCATGGTCTTCAAGGTTTTGTTACCGAAGACCGTTTCCCATCTCAACGCATCACAACGAAACGGATCGAATGCCTGCCCCGCAATCCTTGCAGGACTAGCACGAACTGGCCCATGGGCCAAGTGCTCACATCCAATGCCAACTGCTCCAAGCCGATAGTGGAACCGGACCAGACCAAGCGCCCCAGCGGGTCATACACCCGAACATCCCGGTAGCCTTTCAACAACCCCGTGACATGCACCTGCCCGCTGGCCGGATTGGGAAACATTTGTGGCAACAAGGTTTTGGGCTGCTGTACACCTGTCGCCAGTGGACATCCATCGGGATGAACCGACACACAGATGGCATCCACTGGCATATACGCTCGATTATAGTACCCAATGGCAATGGTGTCCAAGAGCGTATTCTCATCCGTGAAATGGTTACCGATCACGATGTATCGGTATGCAGAGTCGGCAACGAAGCTTCCACTCACCAGGGTCCATTCCACTGTGTCCATCACTACCTCCGGATGGAACACATGGGCATAATTCCTCAGCCCGAACGACTGCATGCCTGATACCCAGAAGTATGGGTCCATGGTGAAGAGCATTCCGATGTTGTTGCTGCATATCCCCAAGTTGCCCACGGCATTCCCGCCTGTTCCCGCATTCACCCACATGCTTGCATAGTAGGTCACCCCCACTTCCAACGGTGTTAGCAATTCCGCACCGATCATCTCGCGGTAGTTGTTACCATAGGCGTAGGTAAATAACCCCGAGAACGATCCACCATCGTATGGATACTGGTATACGACTCCTGATTGTGGGACCCAGTTGATGGCCCCCTCCGGTACGCAACTCCTGTAGTAATCAGGGGTGTCGCTGAATGAGAACCAGTGCAGCGGCCTGCCATTGGTTAAGTAGCCCATCTGTGCAGCACAGGTATCCGCCTCCTCGAACGAGGGGTTCGGGACGAGGTTGACCTGCGCTTCGCAATCACGCGTTACCATGTTCAAAATACAGACCAGCATCCACGCCGGGGTTGCATGTAAGATCCGGTTACCGTCACTGCGCAGGGTCATTCTCAATATCCGTTGTTGTGATGCGCCGGGATGGGATCCGGTCGCATTGTATTTGTGGCGCTCCTGGATACCAGGTAGACAACGCACCATAGTGATGCGCTGCCTACCCTTGCGGACAGGTTGTCACAAGCCCGCTGTACCCGGCCATCCACGGGGCAAGCGCCTGCTCCCCGAGGGTCTGTACCTTTGTACTTAGCTCGTATTCATCTTCTTTCGCGAGTTGGTGGGACATGAGCGACCGAGGCCCCTGGTGTTAGTAGCACCGGGGGCTTCTTTGTTAAGGCAAGCCCGCATGGGCCTACCTTGTGAAGTTGCAAAAATGAATGGACCGCTGGACCGCTGCCTGCCTGCCGGACCTGTCTGCCGGAGGCAGAGGCAGGGACCGCATACCGAAGGCCATGGCTGCTGGATAGCCATGCCTGAGCTTGTTCGTATGTCGCCTTCCCCTGAGCCATGACCTGAACCTGGCTTTTGAACGATCCCTTACGACCTTGCCGTCAGCGAACCACTGGAGCATTAGCTGGGCTCAAGCATACCGGCAGGACGAACTTAATGCACGATGGTGGTATTTCCAAGTCGGCAAGTGAAAGACGATCATCGCTTCCGATCAGCACCGGCAAGGAAGTATGCCTGCGCAGGTGAAGGCAATGTCCGGCGCACATTCAAAGAACACTGTTCACAACGGCACCATCGCCTCACAGTTGCATGCACGCGCATCCGGTAAACTTGCAGCGGTTCCCGCCCCATGCTCCTCCAGCGCAACGTCGACCTCAAGTCCTACAACACCTTTGGCATTGCCGTGCAGGCCCAATTGCTGGGGCGTTTCGGCAGTGCGCATGGGGCGCGGCAATTGTTGTTGGCACCGGAGCTGAAGGACTTACCGCGGCTGGTGCTGGGCGGTGGTAGCAACATCCTCTTCACTCATGATTTCGAGGGATTGGTGATGTTGAACGAGATCCCTGGCATCGCAGTGGTGCGCGAGGATGAGCAACATGTGTGGTTGAAGGTCGGTGCCGGTGTGCTGTGGCACGATCTGGTGTTGCATACGGTGGACAAGAACCTCGGTGGCATCGAGAACCTGTCGCTCATCCCGGGTAAGGTGGGTGCCGCGCCCATGCAGAACATCGGTGCGTATGGCGTGGAGATCAAGGATACCTTCCATTCGCTGGAAGCACTGCGCGTGGAGGATGGTGAGGTGATCACCTTCGATCGTGCGGCTTGCAACTTCGGCTACCGGGAGAGCTACTTCAAGCGCGAAGGGAAGAACAGATTCATCATCCTGAGCGTGACCTTCAAGTTGGCGAAGACGGGTGCGGGTTACGCATTGAACACCACCTACGGCAATATCAGCGATGAGCTGTCGCGCATGGGCCGCACAGCACCCACGATCAAGGATGTGAGCGATGCGGTGATCGCCATCCGACGCAGCAAGCTGCCCGATCCGGCGCTGATCGGCAACGCGGGCAGCTTTTTCAAGAACCCGGTGGTAATAGTAGCAGTAGCGGAGCACATCCGCGAAGAGCATCCGGAGATGCCGGCCTACCCGGCTGGCGAAGGATTGGTGAAACTGGCGGCAGGCTGGCTCATCGAAAAAGCCGGATGGAAGGGACACCGCACGGGCGCCTACGGCGTACACGACCGACAGGCCCTGGTATTGGTGAACCACGGCGGTGCCACAGGAGCGGAGATCCACGCCCTGAGCGGCGCGATCATGCAGAGCATCAAGGAACGTTTCGGGGTGGTACTGGAACGGGAGGTGAATGTGGTGTAGATCTTCGTTGTCGGTTGTCGGTTGTCGGTCTCCTGCCGATGACAACGGACGATCACGCACCCTGAAGCGAGACATGCACTACATCCGGATACCGATAGCGCTGATATGCCTGCTGACACTCGCCTGCGGTCGATCACGAACCATGGCGGAAAAGAACTCAATGCGGGATCCCACACCCTTGGTATTATCGATACCCGCATGGGCGCTGGATACAGCCCATCCACTGAACCTGCCGTACGACAACCCCCTGACCGTGGAGGGTGTGGAGCTGGGCCGTCGCCTCTTCCACGAAAACGCCTTGAGCGGCGATGGCACGCTTTCCTGCGCGAGTTGCCACCGCCAGGAACTGGCGTTCAGCGATCCACGGAATTTCCCGACCGTCTTCGGAACGGAGCGCAACAGCATGCCGCTCTTCAACCTGGTGTGGGACCACTATTTCTTTTGGGATGCCCGTGCCCTGAGCCTGGAGTTGCAGGCCTTCGAACCGGTGAAGGCACACGCGGAAATGAACAGCAACTGGAACGCGGTGGTCGAACGCCTGGCAGTACATCCCGACTATCAGCCCCTCTTCCAACGGGCCTTCGGGTCGCCGGGAGTGGACAGCCTGCGCGTTGCTTATGCGCTGGCACAATTCGAACGCACCTTGCTGTCCTTCGATTCCCGCTTTGATCGTTATCATTATCAGAAGGACAGCACGGCGCTCAGCGTTCAGGAACAGCGAGGCTGGCGGGTGTTCACCGGCAAGGGCAGCTGCGCCGATTGCCACATGCCACCGCGCTTCACGGATGGGCGGGTGGTGAACATCGGACTGGAGCTTGAGCCCGTGGACAAGGGACTTGGAGCCCGCACAGGCGTGGCCTGGCACATGGGTCGTTTCAAGACGCCGAGCCTGCGCAACATCGCGGTGACCGCGCCCTACATGCACGATGGCCGTTTCGCCACGCTGGAGCAGGTGGTGGACTTCTATGCCACCGGGGTGCATACCACCTCGCCTACGCTCGATGTACACATGGAGCCGTGGGTGCAGGGCAAGGTCTTGCTCAGCACCCAGGACCGGCTTGATCTGCTGGCCTTCCTGCGTACCTTGACGGACGAAACATTCCTGCTCGATCCCGGCACAACCGCTCCGGAGCGGTGATGGCATCCCAAGGACCGGCCTGAAGGGATGGGGACTTCCGGATCGAATGTCCGATCTTCGCAGGGCATCCAAATCGTTGAGGAAGCGCGACACCATATCGTTACTGATCGCTGCCAGCGTGTTGCTGTACGCCTGCCGCCGTGATCCATCACCGTGGTTGGAACCCGTACCCACTGGTCCAACGCCCTACACGATGGACATTCCGAACTGGGTGCTGCAACATGCGGGGCCACCCCTGCTGCCTGGGGACAACCCCATGACCGTGGAAGGCGTGGAGTTGGGACGACGGCTATTTTTCGAGAAGGCCTTGTCCGACGATCATTCCCTGTCCTGCGCGAGTTGCCACTTGCAGGAGAACGCCTTCAGCGACCCACGTGTGGTAAGCCTGGGCACGGATGGAAGCGAAGGCCGCCGCAACAGCATGTCCATCATCAATGCTGCCTGGGATCATTTTTTCTTCCGCGATGGTCGGGCAGCGACCCTGGAAGCCC
>JBGTIB010000075.1:0-6489 GCA_041745875.1 Flavobacteriales bacterium
CAGGGCTGGAAGCCGAAGAAGGGCGATTCCTGGCAGTTGAAGGACAACACTTTCACCGGCATCGCCGACAGCCAGGAGCTGGCCTTCCTGCTGGTGGACGCCAAGGCGGTGAACGAGCCGGGCACTGCCGCCATGCTCACATTGTATGTGAAACATCTTCAGGACCACTTGAAACTCGTGGGGTCGGGCAAGATCACCGACAAGGCCACCGCTGACAGGACGTACAGCGACCGAACCCGCCTGGTGCGCGACACCGAACTCTGGATCGCACGCGAACACCTGGACAAGAGCCTGGCCGATGCCGCCAGCGTAAAGGAACACTACACCAGCCCGGTGCATTTGAAGTCCCTTCCCGAAGTGACGGCAGCCGTGGAAAAGCAGGATCGCACGATTACGATCAGCGATGTGGTGATCACTGTGGGCGACCATCGCAACAAGCATTGTTTCAAGCGGATCTTCAACGCCGGCACTGGTGAATTGATGTATCACAGCGACGACCAGGCAATCTTCGGCAAGAAGGAAGGCTTCATCGACACCGACCTGAAGAACGTGACCCGCGCCCGCTGAACAGGCGCTCATCCCATTATAACAACGGCGTTCCATGTGGGCGCCGTTGTTCGTTCCGGTGACTGAAGTGCGGTTATCTTCACCGCATGAGTTCGCGCACACGTCTGCTGAAGGAATTCCAACATCTGCAGCGTGAACGCGATGCCCTGTTGGCACAGTTGCAGCCCCATGCACCGGATGTGTTGGAGCGTGTTCCGGCGAACGGTGGATGGAGCATTGCCCAGGTGGTCGTACATCTGGCACTGGCCGAGGAGTCGGCATTGGCCTACATGCGGAAGAAGCTGGACCATGGCGGCGGCCAGCCAGTGAATTTCGTCGGCTCCATAAGGTTGACCTTGCTGAATGCCGCCCTGGCCCTACCGGTCCGTTGGAAGGCGCCCCCGATCATCGCCACCGTGCCGGCCCTACCCTGGCCACAGGCCGTGGCGCGCTGGGAAGCAGTGCGTACGGCCATGCGCGATGCCTATGCCACTCTGCCACCCGGCCTCGAACATCACGCTTTGTTCAAGCATCCTTTGGCGGGCAGGATGGACCTTGTTCAAGGATTACGCTTCATGCGACGGCATGTGCGGCACCATCGGGGACAGGTTCAGCGCACGCTGCGGGCCGTGGCGTGAACGATGTGCCACGCCCACACCGTTATCTTGCTGCACGTAGTCGATACCCATGCGCCTGTTCACCATTCCCTTCGCCATCCTGCTGTTCCACCCAGCGGCTGCGCAAGGGCTGTGGGATATCCGGGATCCGGGCCCCATGGCCGATGTCCATTGCGGAGAGCTTGTCCGCACGATGGAGCTTATGCCCAAGGAGGTGATGTACGGCCTGTTCCTGGATGAACAACAGGACATCTGGCTGGTGCACAACGATGTGCGGTTCTTCGACCGCATGCTGAAACGTCCCGGCGATGGACTTGCCGTGGATGTGGTGGAACGCGATCGCTACTCCTGCGACCGCGAGAACGTCGCTCAAACCACCTGGTCGAAGGGGATCCTGTTGAAGCCCACCTACCTGCCCGAACTGAAAGAGGGCATGCAGACCGCGGAAGATGGGAGCATCTACACGAAGGTGGGGCGGCTTCCGATGCCCTTCAAGAACCGACCGGTGGAGTTGAACATGTTGTTGGTACAGGATCATTACGCCTGCTACTACAACACGTTCTACGACCTGAAAAGCTACCGTTGGGACCTGCTCAACATGGGTCTGTTCATGGACAGCCTCACATACCAGGATCGTGTGGACACTTCGATCGCGCCCATTGCCGCTTCGGTCGTTCGGCGAAAGGCCCTGCACTTCACCATTCCATTCCCGAAAGGAAAAGCCGAGTATGCCGCCAGGGACCTTCAACCGCTGGTGGACTCCCTGCGGCTGACGGACCTCAGCATCAAACGCATCGACATCCTTGCCTTCAGCAGCGTGGAAGGTCCTGAGGAGGAGAACATCCGGCTGCAGGAGCAGCGCGCACGCAGCATCGCGGCCGCGCTGGCCAGCTTCCAGAAACCCAGCATCCGTGTAACGGTGAGCGCTACGGAGAACTGGGTGGAATTCGTGCAGGATCTGCATGGTACGCGGCACGCCCGTCTGGCCACCCTTCCCCGTACAGCGGTGAAGACCGAGCTGCGGCGCAAGCCTGTGGCCGATGCCCTGGAACCGATCCTCGCCCGGCACCGGAAGGCCGTGGTGACACTGGAGTTACAGCGTCGGACGGAGTACAGCGACATGGCGACCGAGAAGCTCGTCCAGGAATTCGAGCGATCGATCGTGGAGGCCAACCTGGAGCGTGCTGCGCGCATCCAGCGGGAGGTCTTCGAGCGCATCATGGACCGCGACCTGCCCCCTCGTTTCATCGACAGGTTGGAGGTGCCGCACAAGAAGGCTTTCGCGCTGCTGCTCAACAGCCGTGCTGCGTTCAACCATTTTATGGATCCCGAGGACGTGTTCGCCACCTACCAGGCCTTGCAGGAACTCGACCGCCTTGCTCCGGGCGATCCGCACATCAAGTACAACCTGTGCGCCGCCAAATTCCGTGTCTGGCTGGTGTCCGAACAGGCCGTGGACCCCGAGGAGTTCCGTCTGGAGATCGACCGCCTGCGTTCGTATGGGATCGCGGCGAACCTGGTATTGCGCATGCATGTGAACCGGCACATCATCCTGGCCGAACGTTACATGCGGCAGGGCGACTATGCACGCAAGGACGAGAGCATGGCCTTCATCCAGGCGAACTACGGCAACACGCCCATGAGCGCACTGGACCATCTGAACCTGGCGCAGTACTACGCATCGTACGGGGACCAGGAGCGCGCCCTTCAGGTGATCGGTCCCTTGTTGCAACGCAACGAAGTGGACCGCGACCTGCTTTTCTACTACCTCAACCTCACGATGGTTGAGGATGAGTGGGTCTCGGATCCCGGCTATCGCGCGATCCTTCAGCATGCCATTCGCCTTGACCGCAGGCGTTACTGCTCCCTGTTCCGGGCCTTCGGACACGGCGGTATCACCTTCCAACTCCTCGAGAATGAGCACCTCAAGGCCTTATATTGCGAACACTGCAACGGGGTGTATGACCTGTGATGGAGCAGCCCCGAGCGAATTGTCATGCGCTTTTTCCCCCGATCCGTGATCCTGGTATCCGCAGTGTTGCTGCTGAACATGCTGCTCGCGTTGCTGGAAGGTCCGGGATGGATGGTCGGTACACTCTTCCTTGCCGCTCCGTTCCTGGTGGTGTGGATGGTGCTTCGGGTGTTGCGCGAGCCTGATGACCAGTATCCCGAACTTCCACCCGGTGATGCCTGGGGCTACAGGGACCGACCCGAACTGCGTCCCGTGCAGTCAAACGGAATTGACGACGCGAAACACTGACGACATCAAATTGTGTGACCCATCCATTGATCATGTACTACAAGATCCTTCTTGCCCTCTTGCTTATCCTGGTCCAACATCTTTCGATTGCGAACCACTTCCTGGGCGGCACGCTCTCCTGCGAGAACACCGGGGGCAATTTCTACATCATCCATCTGGTACTCTACCGCGATTGCAGTGGTGAGCCCATGATCCCACAATCCCTCACGGTCACCAACGACTGTGGGACCAGCTACACCATGACCGGTCTGAACCCCGCCCTCGTGGAGGAAGTATCGCCAGTGTGCGCGGCGGAATTGCAGAACAGCACCTGCAATGGCGGATCCCTGATCGGGGTGGAAGCCTACCGGTATGAAACGATGGCATTCCTCAGCACGTGCGATGGATGGACCACGGTTAACTGGTCGATCTGCTGCCGCGACCTCTCCCTCAACGTGATGGACCAGCCGGGCATCTACATGGAAACCCGGCTGCAGAACCTCATCGCTCCTTCGAACAGCTCTGCGATCTTCTCCGACCACGGGGTTCCTCATGTCTGTGTGGGCCAGCCTGTGACCTACGACCCACAGGTATTCGACCCCGACGGAAACAGCTTGCGGTACAAATTCATCGACGCCCGCTTCGCATCGCCGATCCCGATCGTGGTGAATTATGTGATCCCCCACTACGGCGCGGAGCCATGGACCGGCATGGTGATCGACAGCATTTCCGGACTGATCTCATTCACACCGAACACCCAGGGCTCCATCATCGTGGTGGTCGAGGTGGAGGAGAAGGACAATTCAGGCAACCTGATCTCCACCGTGATGCGTGACTTCCGCATCAATGTGATCGCCTGCACCAACACACCTCCACCGGCCGGTTCCGGGCAATTCACCTCGGCCTCGGGAGGCGCTCATCCGACAGGTCCCCGTATTGCTTCGGTGTGCACCAACGGAAGCTTCTGTCTCGATGCCGTTTTCACGGACCCCGATGTGGGCCAGAGCCTGTCCTTGCAAAGCAATGTTGAACAGGTCCTGTCCGGGGCCACGTTCACCGTAAGTGGCACGAACCCGGCGACGGCGACGATCTGCTGGGATGCCACCGATGCGCCGTGGGCACAACGGACGTTCACCATCACCGCATTGGACGACAACTGTCCGATCGTGGGCACACAAACCTACAGCTACACGCTTTCATTCGCTGCTCCACCCGCAGCGGGAACGGACGGCACGGCCCTGGCCTGCCCGCAAACCGCCCCGTATGCCTTGGTCGATTCCCTGGACGGAACCGTGCCTCCAGGGGGATCATGGACGAACCCGGACGACCAGCCACATTCAGGCATTTTCAACCCCGGCGTGGATGGGGCCGGCGACTACACCTACACGGTGACCAGCTTCCCCGGATGTAGTGGCTCCTCCATCGTGACCGTCACGATGCTCGCGGAAAGCGATAGCCTGTGCTTGACGCTGGGACTCTTAGAACAGGGACTACCCGCTCTGGAATTGTATCCGAATCCCTCACACGGAACGCTGTACTTGCGCGGCCTGATCGGCCCAATGCAAGGAGCGTTGGATATTTCCATCCTGGACATGCAGGGGCGTACGGTGGCGGCATGGACGGGACATCCAGTGGCGAATGACCAGGCGATCCAACTACCCGAAGCACTCGTTTCCGGCAGCTATCTGCTTCGCGTGGGAAGCCGGGACCAGGCCTTCATGACGCAACGCTTCCAGTTGCAACGCTGAGCCTATCATCCATACACACAGCGGCGACCTGCGGAACACGAAGTGTCCGTTGCGTGTTGATCCCTTGTTAAGGAACAGCTGATGGCCTGTGCCATAGCGTTCCTTTGATCCATGGCCAACATCCTTATCACCGGTGGTTCAGGACTGATCGGCAGTGCGCTCACCACGGCATTGCTCGGCAAGGGCCACACCGTCCGCCACCTGGGTCGCAGGGCTGGCGTTCGCAATGGTGTCAGGACCTATGCTTGGGACCTTGCGCAAGGCACCATGGAAGAAGGTGTGCTGCATGGTATCGAGCACATCGTTCACCTGGCCGGTGCCGGGATCGCCGATGCACGTTGGACCACAGCGCGGGTGCAGGAATTGATCGGCAGCCGGACCACATCGGCCCTGCTGCTCCTGGGTGCGGCGGAACGCACGGGGTGCCACCCACTAAGCTTCGTGAGCGCCGCTGGGATCAACTACTACGGCGCGGTCACGAGCGATAAAGTGTACAGCGAGGACGATCCTCCGGGGAACGATACCATCGGTCGCATCAGTCGTGAATGGGAGGAAGCCGTGGATGCCTGGACGAGCCGTTGCCGTGTGGTGAAATTGCGCACCTCCGTGGTGCTGAGCCCGCGCGGTGGTGCTCTTGCGAAATTGGCTGCACCGGTGCGTTGGGGTTTGGGTGCGCCCTTGGGCACAGGCAGACAATGGATGCCCTGGGTACACCTGGACGACCTCATCCGCGCATACCAACTCGCGATCGACAATACGGCGATGCAGGGTGCCTACAACATGATCGCCGACCAACAGGTGACCAATGCGGAAATGATGCGCACGGTGGCGAAGGTGTTGGGCAAACCCTTCTTCCTTCCGCCGGTACCTGGTTTCTTACTGCGCCTGGCACTGGGTGAACTGTCGTCCATCCTGTTGGAAGGAAGCCGCGCATCCAATGCGCGTTTGTTGCGGACGGGTTTCACCTTCCAACATCCAACCTTGGAAGGCGCATTGCGCGACCTGTTCAGCAGGCGGTGATCGTTCTGGAGCTGCACGCAGGCAGGTTTTCCGCGCAAACGCATCTTAAGGACCATAGGCATAGGGCCGTTCATGACCACACCGCAATGTGCCGGGCCTACAGACCTCCACCCCGCGACGGCACGTCCACCCATGGCTGCGCCATGGGTGGATATGTGTCGGGCCTTTGGCCCTATACCGTCAACAGCAACGGAGGATGGAGGGCCAAAGGCCCGGCACATACCAGCCGTCACCGCAGGTGGCGGTTGGTTCCAGCCCCGTGACTGGAGGGCTGAAGGCCCGGCACATCGAAGAGGTCATAATGAGTTTGCCCTGCCTG
>JBGTIB010000076.1:0-6298 GCA_041745875.1 Flavobacteriales bacterium
ATACCTCCTTCCGAAAGGGAATGCCGAGGCACTCCACGGGGCGATTTTGGATCTTTCAGCACGCTCACCTGCCCAGCGGTCCATGCTGGGAGCGGCCTCCTACACCAGATGCAAGGACGGGTTCAACTGGCCGACGGTCACCACGCAGTTCGTTGACTTGTTCAAGCAGGTGGTACCCGAGTTGCGAAAGGACGGCGGACGCATGTCCGCTAGCGAAGTGCGCTGAGGTCAGCCCTGGTCATGATCCCCTTCGAAAGTTCCGCACCCCCTACTTTAGCGCCTCATTCGCTCGGCCTTGTCCAGACACGTTCTCATTACCGGCGGTGCCGGGTTCATCGGTAGCCACCTCATCGATCATTTGCTCGCCCAGGGTGGCTGGCGCGTGACGAGCGTGGACAATTTCGATCCGTTCTACGACCGAGCGATCAAGGAGTCGAACATCGCTGCACATCGCGACCACAGCATGTTCCGCTTCGTGGAGGCCGATGTGCTGGATGAGAACCTGGCGGAGCGTGTCGTACAGGACGGTGGCGGTGCACCGGACATCGTGGTGCACCTGGCGGCCAAGGCCGGTGTACGCCCCAGCATCAAGGACCCCCTCGCGTACCACAAGGTGAACGTGGAGGGCACCCTGCGCATGCTCGCGATGGTGAAGCAACTGTCCGTTCAACGGTTCATCCTGGCCAGTAGCAGCAGCGTGTATGGCGAGAACCCGAACGTGCCGTGGAGCGAGGATCTCGAAGGCCTGGAGCCCATCAGTCCGTACGCGGTGACCAAGGTGTGCGCCGAGCAATTCGCCCAGGTGCATGCACGACTGCATGGTACGCACATCACCGCCCTACGCTTCTTCACCGTCTATGGACCCCGGCAACGACCCGATCTGGCGATCCATCGTTTCTTCCGGAACATCAGCAGCGGCGTGCCTATCCAACAGTACGGCGACGGCACCACGCAACGCGATTACACCTTCGTTGACGACATCGTTCGTGGCGTGGTGGCCGCCATGGATCGGAACAAGGGTGCGGGCTTCGAGATCTACAACCTGGGCAATTCCGATACGGTGATGTTGCGCGATCTGATCCAGGCCGTGGAGCACACCGTGGGCAGGAAGGCCCTCATCGACCTGCAACCTGAACAACCCGGCGATGTGCCCCGCACCTTCGCCAATGTCTCGAAGGCATTGCGCGACCTGGGTTTCGCACCCTCCACGCCGCTCGCCAAGGGGCTTGATGCCTTCCATGCGTGGTTCCTGGCCCGGGAGGGCGGACAGCACGTTCGTTGAAAGTTCGGTTCTGTCCCGATCTGCGACCTTCGCCGCGCCGCAACCACCGGCACTGGAATGAGGACCGTAGGCATCTCCAATCGTACCCGCTACTGGCAGCAATATGTGTTCGACCATCCGCCCGAGGGATATCGGTACAAGCGGATGATGGACATTCCATGGCATATGCTCAACGTGCATCATTTCGTGCTGCGCCACACCAAGTATTTCTTTCCCTTCAAGCAGGCCGACCTGTACCACACCTACAACGGCATCGTGGTGAACGGCGGCCCCTGGGTGGTGGAAGTGGAGAGTTGGATCCCGCGCTTCGGCACCTGGCGGGAGGGTGGCTGGCTGTATCGCTGGGGCATGCGGCGACTGGCATCCGATCGTTGCAAGGCATTGATCTTCACCAGCCGGGCCACTTTGGAGATGAACCGCCAACGGCTCCTGGACCACGGTGTGGATCCGTCCAAGATGGCTGTGATCTACCGCGCCGTGGAGCACTATGCACCCATCCGCGAGGACGGTAGGCCATTCACCGTGCTGTTCGCTGGGAACGCATTCTACCGCAAGGGTGGTGTGGAATTGTTGAAAGCGTTCCAAAGTCTGGATGATCCCAACGCAAGGCTGGAGATCATCAGTACGCTTGAAGTGGACTGGGGAATACGTCCTGAGGCGGAGACCATCGCGTGGGCCGAACGGACCATCGCTGCCGATCCTCGCATCTCCTTGCAACGTGCCTTACCCCACAAGGCGCTCATCGAACGCATGCGACGTGCCGATGTCTTCGTCACAACCACCTTCGCCGATCCATTCAACAACACAGTGCTCGAAGCCATGGGGACCGGTTGCCCGATCATCTCATCGCGGATCAGCAGCATTCCCGAGATGGTGGATGAAGGTCGCAACGGTTTCCTGGTGGACGTGCAGGACCGTGAGAGCGATGCCATCGCCAAGGACATCAAAAAGCACCTTCTCACTTTGAAGGAGGATACAGGCCTGCGGTCGCGAATGTCCGCGGCTTCCCTCGACGTGGTGCGCGAACGATTTTCCCTGGAAGCCCGCAACGCTGCACTGGCGGCACTGTATGACCGTGCCCTGAAGTGATGCCGCTTGAACGCGTGACTGACTACCTGGAGTAACAGCAGCGGTAGGGGGAGGAGATGTTCCCCCCGTGCAAACGGGTCGAAACGAAGCAATCGCTCTGGCCTACCACGCGCAGGTTGAAGTCATGGTCCGCGCCACTGACGGTCCACTCCCAGTTGCCGATCATGTTCTGAAGGCCGAGCGAGTCCCGCATCTGGCAGGCGATGTGGATCTCGCCCCAGGTACACATGCGCCGATCCAGCCCACCGCACAGCAGGGAAGCCTCATAGAAATCCTGGGCGGGCCGCTCGAGAGGCTCAATGCAAGTGAGCGGGTTGATGGCCACCATGTCCGGTGGACAGGGTCTACGAAAATGGGCCGACCCATTCAACACTTGGAACGCCTGTCCATCGTGTACGAGGGAGAGCATCGCACCTTCGGGTACTTCCTCCGCCAGCAGCACCTGCGCGGGTCCGATCTGTACGGCGATGGGGTCGCTGCCATTGAGGACCACCGACACAGGCCCGGAAGCAGGTGCCGGACCGCGCACCACGATGTGCGTGCCCGCGACCGGATCCTGTAGAATGCCCGGCAACGTCAATGACCATTCGACACCTGATACACCCGTGCTCGTGCGGTGCACCCCGGAGCGTTCAACATCTGCTGTGATCAGGTCGGTGGCATCCGTGGAAGGCCGAAGACCTGTCACCTGCCGTTCCGCATCCTGGGTACCCTCCAGTACGATGGGCCGGTCGATGCGCACCTGGGCGGAAAGCGCCGAGCACAACAAGCATTGTAGAAGAATGAGGGTAGCAATGCGCATGATCATCGGGGATGATGGCAGCACCGCGCCACACTGTTTCCGCCACTGCTGGTAAGGGCCAGGGACCGTTGGTTCTCACAATCGCCAAGGCCCACCTGCACGCCGTGGTTGTCGTGGTTAGCCGTATCGTCCACCCATTCCCAGGAATTGAACAGGTTCGTCATCTGGTTGCCCAATAGGATGCAGGCTTGGTACCATTCATCCCAGGTGCAGAGCTTGCCGCCCTTCAGATCACAGATGTCCACCGCGCTGATGTAAGGCGTGGGACTTGGTGAGGTGGTGGTTTCGATACAGACCAGGTTGTTGACCGGCAAGGAACCCTGTGGGCATCCCCGGATACTGGCGCCCAGCAACACCCATCTTCCGTCGCCCCGCACCACTTCGGCCACGGTACCGGTGCGCAGTTGTCCCAGTGCGGGCAAGGTGCCATCGGGTTTTACGAGGGGTAGCGTATCGGCGGCATACACGATCTGCAAGGGGCCATGCAGGTTGCCCGGTACCAGGAAGCGCAGCAGGATGCCCTCGCGCAACACGGTCGGCAGGTGCGGTTGTGTCAGTCGGATGAATCCATTGCTCGCCGTCACACTGGCCCAGTGCGCGGTGCCGAGCAGCGCTCCCTCCACGGTCATCGCGGCCGTGGCGGACAGGGGTGCGGAAACACCCTCAATACCCTGCTCCTCCGTCGGACCCGTAAGTTCCACGGCGGTGGTGATGGACACCTGTGCGGTGCACCAAATGGCGACGAGGGATGCTATGAGCAAAAGGTGGATCCTCATCGTTTGATGCAACAACGGAAGCGCCTTGAAGCGGTGGGAGCAACATAGTATCCATACTGGCATCCGATCGTACCGTTATGACCGCCCGAGGCACCGCCGGGAATGCCCGTCCCCATGTATTTGGCACCGCTCTGTTCATTGGCGGCATTGTCCACCCACTCTCCGCCGAAAACGGTGCTCAGGAACGGTGGCATCGTGCGGCAGGCATGGATCCATTCGGTCATGCTGCAAAGCTGCGCGCCCATGTTGTTGCAGTGTTCCACGGCTTGAAAGAAGGTGGTGGAATCGCTTGAGGTGGTCTGTATGCAGGTGCGTGCGCTGCTCGGGTGGAACCCGTCCGGACAATTGAGATAGGCGCTGTTCATCAATTGGAACGCAAGCCCGTCATGCACCAATCGCGCGGGAAGACCCGGTACCAGGTCCGCGCTGTCCAAAGGCTGGCCACCCCATTTGATCAGGGGCACAGCGCCCAACCCGTTCAGGTTGATGGTCGGGGAGGCGCGATTGGCGACCGTGGGCATGATCGTCACGGTCATTCCCATCGTGTACGCATCGGGTATCGGCTGCAGGTCGGCCACCAGCGCTTGATCGCCGGAGGCCATCGCGTAACCCACCGTATTCGCTCGCATCGCATCAAGTGAGACCGCGGCATCCCCCACGATGGGATCGGCAAGTCCGCTCACCTGACGGTCCGCAGCGCTGTCACCATCCAGGACGATGCGCACGGGCACCTCCCATTGTGCCTGGCCAATTAGTGCCACGGCCAACACCGATATGGTCAGCAGGGAACGCATCAAGGCTTCACCAATCGCGTCACATACCACCCGTTCACCCGCAGTAGGAATGCACCACTGGCTTGGGAGGAAAGGTCCAAATAACGGTCCCCGACCATGGTGGAATTTCCGAGGACGATGCTCCTTCCACGGGTATCCATCAGTTCAATGTGTTGGATCGGTTCATCGCCGAGCGCTGCGATCGTCACGTGGTCCGAGACCAGCGTAGGGAACACGGAGAATGCATGCGTGCCAGCGATGGGTGCTTCCACCGACGTAATGGCGTCCTGATCGAAGGCAGTGAGGAAACCCCAGGGCCATTGGTCCTCTGCGCTCAATGACGTGGGGCCGGGAAAGCTGGCCATGGCCAACCAGTTCGAGGTGGTGTCCAAGGTCTTGTGCAGCACCAGATCGGGCGCCAGCAATCCGTTGAGCTCGCTTGCATCGTACCGTAGTTCCATATCGAGCGCAGTTCCCTGGCTGCCCGCTGCGTCCACTTGGTACCAGCGTGCAATGCTCTGGTCCCCGGCCGGTGTGGCGAACGGCACATGTCCCCTGGTCACCACGAGGGTGTCCACACCACTGTTCGAGCCCAATACGAGGCCGAGCCCTCCAGGCTCCACATCGTTGAAGGCACCCGGTAGATGGCGTTGTGCGCTTTCCACACCTGTTCCGGTGATGGGGCCGCCGATCGGTTCCACCAGGACCGCCTCTTCACCGAAAGCGATGAGCCCGTCGTTCACCACGCTGGCACCGGGAGCGATGGTCCATACGATCGGTCCTGCCAAGGCCACACGCGTACCGGTGCCCACGATCATGTCCCCTGAGACGAGGGTCATATCCTGTGCAATGCAACACGCCGGTGCGAGGCATAGCAACGATAGCAGGTGTTTGGCGATCATGGGGTGCAAATCTAAGGGACCTCGCGCGGGGGGCGCAGCCCGCTTCGAACACCTACCTTCGAGGCCTAACAGTGATCGGTATGGACTTGAAGGGTTTTGCCGCGGATCATCTCGGCCATTTCGCCCCGCACGATATCGGAAATATCCTGTTCTCGATGTTGGTGGCCGCATTCCTGGGTTTTGCCATGGGGCGCTTCGGTGGACGTTTGAGCGCTGCACATGCCCGCTCCCTTGCCTTGTGGGCAGCGACCGCCGCACTGGCAATGGTCTTCGTGCGCACGCAACTGGCCGTGGCGGTGGGTTTGCTTGCGCTTCTGTTGCTGGTGCGTCGCCGTACGGATGAAGGACCCGATGCGGTCCTTTTCGGCGCAGCGATGGTGATCGGCCTGGGCTGCGGCAGTGGTGCAGCTTTGGTGGCGCTGGTCGTAGGTATCCCGTTCATCCTGCTGGTACGTTGGGCACGACCCGGTAACCGGGTACTCTGAGGCATGGGTCGTTGGGACAAGGAACTGGTATTGGGATCGATCGGGCTGGTATCCGCTGCCGTGGTGATGGCGGTGTTGACCATGGCCGGTCGGCCAGTGTCGAATGCGGCCGCCAACCCCAATGGCCTGGCACCGGCCATGACAAGCTCGTCCGCACGCGCTCTGCCCGGTGAGGAATTCATGATCCGC
>JBGTIB010000077.1:0-1734 GCA_041745875.1 Flavobacteriales bacterium
CTGCAGCACATGGGCGAGCTGGTGGCCATGACCGGCGACGGCGTGAACGATGCCCCCGCGCTGAAGAAAGCCGACGTGGGCATCGCCATGGGCATCATGGGCACCGACGTGGCGCGCGGCTCGGCCCAAGTGGTGCTGGCCGATGACAACTTCACCAGCATCGTACACGCCGTGGAGGAGGGGCGCATCGTGTTCACCAACGCGCGGCAGACAAGCTTCTACCTGCTCACCACCAACTTCGCCGAGATCACCACCCTGCTCAGCACCGTGGCCATGGGCCTGCCCATCCCGCTCACCGCCACACAGATCCTCTGGCTGAACATGGTCACTGATGGCCTCTGCGACAAGGCCCTTGCGGTTGAAAAGGGCCACGGCGATGTGCTGGGCCAGAAACCGTTGAAGCGCAACGAGAACATCCTCACCGGCGAGGTGGCGCCATTCGTACTCTTCACCGCTGCGCTCATGGCCGTGCTCGCCATTATCGCTTTCAAATATTTCCTGCCACAAGGCGTGGAGAAGGCCCGCACCGCCGCCTTCGTCGTCATGGCATTCTCGCAGCTCTACAACGCGTACAATTTGCGCTCGCTCAAACGTTCGGTCTTCCGCATCGGCCTCTTCAGCAACAAGTGGTTCAACTGGGCCATCGTGGTGTCGGTCATCATCCAGGTGTCCATCATTGAGATCCCCTTCCTACAGGACCTCTTCCATTTTAAGACGCTCGACTTCCTCGAGTTCCTTGTGCTGGCCCTGGCCGGTGTGGTGATCCTTGCGGCGGGGGAGGTGTTCAAGTATATGCGGCAGAATTTGGCGGGGCGGTAGGAGAGCATGAAACTCAACAGGCGCTACGGCCTGATCAACACTGATGACCTTCGCCCCGTTTTCGCTCCTAAGTAATGTTCAATTCTTACCGGCTGTTGGCTTCTATAAGGCCCTGTCGTTCACCATAGGAACAGCGCAGTAATGGTGCGGTAAGTTGGCGTTCGCGCACGGTGCCTTAGTTGGTCGGTGAATTAGCACGCACGATCACGTCATCCCAGCATAACAATGAATTCATTTGTTGAGTGATCATGGGTGTTTTAATATTGTCTTATACAGTTTCGCTGCGTAAGCGACAAAACGTTATCAAATAGGACCTACATGAGACTCATTCAGTTCCAGTCAATGCTAGCGGTTTCGTTCAGTGTACTCATGAGTGCGAGTACCTCGGGGTTCGCGGGGACATCTTCCGAAGCCCTTTACAGTTCTCCTTCATTATTGGACGATCCTGCCATGGCTTTAGAATGGCCTGACTGTCCCACCCCCTTGCTCTTGGATGTGCGGGTTATCCTCGAAGGACCCTATGATGCTGCTACTGGTTTGATGACGGACCAGCTTCGCGCGAATGGACTGTTGCCACTGACTGAGCCATATAGTGCTTTGGGCTTCAGTCATGTTGGCGGCGGCGGTGGAGAGCAGATCGAACCTGGGGCTTTTCTCGCGGAGGGAAGCGAGTCCGTCGTGGATTGGGTGGTGATAGAATTGCGTGCCGAGGCCGATCCGGGGAAGCGTATTGCCACACGCAGTGGTTTGCTACGTAGGGATGGTACAATACGGGATATGGACAATGGATCGCTGGTCGGGTTCTGTGTGCCGAGTGGGAATTACTATATCAGTGTGGTACACAGGAACCACTTGGGAATAATGACAGCCTCCGCGATGGATGTGGGCCTTGTATTCTCTACAGTGGATCTGTCG
>JBGTIB010000078.1:0-3242 GCA_041745875.1 Flavobacteriales bacterium
GCACGATCAGGTCGGCCAGGGATACTTTCTTTCCATCCTTGGCGGATGCGTTGAAGTCCTTCTGGATGCCTTCCAGCGCGCTGAGCACGTTGCTGATCCGTGCGGGCTCGTTCGCTGCCCACGACTTCTGCGGGGCGAGGCGGATGCGGGCTCCATTGGCACCACCGCGCTTGTCGCTTCCACGGAAGGTGCTGGCCGAGGACCATGCGGTGAAGACCAGGTCGGATACGCTGACGCCGGATGCGAGGATCTTCGCTTTCAGATCGGCTATGTCCTTGGCGTCGATCAGCGTGTGATCCACAGCGGGGACAGGATCCTGCCAGATGAGATCCTCCTTCGGCACTTCAGGCCCAAGGTAGAGGGCCTTGGGGCCCATGTCGCGGTGGGTGAGCTTGAACCACGCACGAGCGAAGGCATCGGCGAAGGCGGCTGGGTCCTTGTGGAAACGGCGTGAGATCTTCTCGTAGATCGGGTCGAAGCGCATGGACATGTCCGCCGTGGTCATCATCGGCGCGTGCTTCCTGCTCGGGTCATGCGCGTCGGGGATCATGTTCTCGGGCTTCACATCCTTGGCCCTCCATTGTTTGGCACCAGCAGGACTCTTGATGAGTTCCCATTCGTGGCCGAAGAGCGTGTCGAAATAGCCGTTGTCCCAAGTGGTCGGGTTCGGCTTCCACGCACCTTCCAGACCGCTGGTCGTGGTGTGCACGCCTTTGCCGCTGCCGAGCTTGTTGACCCAACCGAGGCCCTGCTCTTCCAGCGGAGCGCCTTCAGGCTCGGGGCCCACCAGATCGGGATCGCCGGCGCCATGCATCTTGCCGAAGGTGTGTCCACCAGCGGTAAGTGCCACGGTCTCCTCATCGTTCATGGCCATGCGTTTGAAGGTCTCACGGACGTCGCGGCCACTGGCCACGGGATCCGGGTTGCCGTCCGGGCCTTCGGGGTTCACGTAGATCAAGCCCATCTGCACAGCGGCAAGTGGGTTCTCCAATTCGCGATCGCCAGAGTACCGGCTGTTGGTCTTGTCGCTGGTGGCGAGCCACTCGGTCTCGGCACCCCAGTAGATGTCCTCTTCGGGCTGCCAGATGTCGGCACGCCCACCTCCGAATCCGAAGGTCTTGAAGCCCATGGATTCCATGGCCACGTTGCCGGCAAGGATGTAAAGATCGGCCCATGAGAGGCTGTTGCCGTACTTCTGTTTGATGGGCCACAACAGGCGGCGCGCCTTGTCCAGGTTGCCGTTGTCGGGCCAGCTGTTGATGGGTGCGAAACGCTGGCTGCCGGTACCTGCTCCACCGCGACCATCGGCCGTGCGGTAGGTGCCTGCCGCGTGCCAGGCCAGGCGGATCATGAGGCCGCCGTAGTGGCCCCAGTCGGCGGGCCACCAGTCCTGCGAGTCGGTCATCAGGGTGGTGAGGTCCGCCTTCAGGGCCTTGAAGTCGAGCTTCTTGAAGGCCTCGGCGTAGTTGAAATCCGGATCCATGGGGTTGGAGGCCGGAGCATGTTGATGCAGGATGCCCAAGTTCAGGTGGTCCGGCCACCAATCGCGGTTTCCGGTACCACGTCCGGCTACCGGATTGCGTCGCGCGCCGTGGATCACAGGGCAATTGCCATTGCCGTTGCCGTTGTTCATGTCGCCCACCGCAGCGTCTTGCCCGTGGTCGGCTTTCGTTTCGTTCGCCATAGTATCCGTTCTTGTTTGGTATCGATCGGCAAAGCTATGATACCCATTATTCATAGGAATTATCGTTTGATCGGTATTTGGTTATGATCCCATGATGAAGGGCACACGATAGTCCCGGCTCAAAACATCCGGCCTCGCTCTCTACTTTTCCGCGTTGACCTGCACTATGAAAAGTGCGACCTTGGCCACATGCGCCTCCTGCTTCCCATCGCGTTCTGCATCGGCCTGGTACTGAAACTGCTCCACCTGCCCTTCCACACCATTTTCCTGCTGTTGGTGCTGGGTGTAGCCCTCCTCTGGTGCTTGGTGCAAATGATGCGCGGCAACGACAAGTCCATGGGCTGGACCGCGCTTGCCGTATGGGCGTGGGCCGCACATCTGGTGGCTGTGCTCAAGCTCTTCCCCTTCCGCTCCGTCACGTTGGGGCTCGCCGTTGCACTCAGCTTTCTTGCACTGGTCAGTCTGCTGCGTCACCCCATACCTGCGCGGCCCCTGCGTACCCTGGCGGGTGCCTTCATCGTGGTGATGCTCATCATGGCCGCACCTACGGCGGACCGCTATCACTTCACCAATCTGCAGTTCAGTCTGGAAAGCGGGACCGACTTCATCAGCTGGGACAAGTACAGCTTCTTCCTGGCGCGTGAAGGCCGCACGGCCGAGGCGTTGCAAGCCAACGGCCAGGCCATGGAGGCTGCACGAAATGGCGATGATCCGGAAGCGATCACCGCGTTGGAAGTGAGGCGTGCATTGATCGAGGGAAGGGGCTGGGAACGGTACCATGGGCTTGGGCACGGACCTGAAGGGCATAACGCAGGAGGGTCGCATTAGATCATTCATGGCGCACTTGGGGTGCGTTCTGTCCGGTTGAGGCGCTGGCCGCATCGCGGTCTCACCGCTTCGGGTTCTTAGACCTCCTTGGAAGTCCTGGATACGGATGAACAAGCGCTAGACACACTGTGCGACTCAGGAGGGAACACCACTCCGGTCGTGACGAAGGAACGGCAACGTATGTCTGTTCCTGTAGGCATGGAAGAGGATCGCGGCAGCAACCACCGCCGCCCAAAACACGCTCGTCCATTGCAGCGTGGGCACAACATCCCAGTGCCGTACCGCGATCGCGACAATGGCCCAAACGCCCACCGAAGCAAACTCCCGCATGTTCCGGGTGAAGATCATCACCAGGTTCAGTGCGCCCGCCACGCTGATCATGACCACTGTCCACTGCACTTCGCTGAGACCGGCCGACCACTGGATGCTCGCCAACCAGGCGGATACATTGGCAATGGTGGCCACTGCGATCCAGCCACTGTACAAACAGATCGGCCACCAGACCGGAGCGATCACCGCCAGGGGCGCATCCCACCGTTCCATGTTCAAGCGAAGGACCACCTGGACCAGGGAGAACAGGATCACGAGCATCATCAGCACACTGTGTCCCGGTTGATCGGTCAGCCAGAACCAGAGCCATACGCCATTGCCCACGTTGGCAATGCTCAACCAGGGACCGATGCGCAGGATGGTATCGCCATGGTCACCGCTCCGGAATGCCAGGCGCAGT
>JBGTIB010000079.1:0-8544 GCA_041745875.1 Flavobacteriales bacterium
TAAAGAGCAAGGAGAAGCATGAGGTGATCTCTGCGGATCAGCATGTTCATTGAACTGCTTAGGGTCCCCACAAACTCTCATGCTCCTTCCTTACAGGTGCTTGCCCCTTGGTTCACGGTGCGAACATATGAGGGTCCCCTCCTTCGTCGGGAGACCCGGCGGAGGTATTGGAAGGGCGCGCAAGACGCAGTGCCCGGCCGCCTTGGTGTAAGGTGCGTACTTCCTTCGCATCTTGCAGCCATGAACCTGCGTGCCTTCAACGACCTGTTGCACCGTCCGGTGGATCCCCGGGCGCTGGCCCTGTTCCGCATGGTGGTGGGGGCCATCCTGCTGTTCGAGATCATCCAATACCTGGATCGGCAACTGATCGAGATGGGCATCGTGGGGCCGCAGGTGCTGTTCCCCTACGAAGGTTTCGAATGGCTAAGGCCCCTGTCCCTGGGCGGCATGAAGGCACTTTTCGGGAGCCTGTGCGTGGCAGCTGTGCTCATGGTGGTGGGCCTGTTCACCCGGTGGGCGGCCGCGTATTTCTTCATGGGTTTCCTGTACACCCTGTTGCTGGACAAGGGCTACTTCAACAACCACCTCTACCTCTTCGCGCTGCTTGCGTTCCTGCTCGCCGTAGTACCATCGAACCGGGTGTGGAGCCTGGACCGCCGCTTCTTCGGGAGCACCATGCCGACCACGGTGCCTTACTGGTCGTGGCTCTTGCTGCGCATGCAGGTGGTGATCGTGTATTTCTATGGCGGCGTGGTGAAGATGACCAGCGACTGGCTGGTGCGGCATGAACCGGTGCGCACCCTGCTGGAATATGAGGCGCGCGATTCCGCGATGCCCGAACTGTGGACAAGCGATGTGGTGCTCCACCTGTTCGTTTACGGGGGCCTCCTGTTCGATCTATCCATCGGTCCCTTGCTGTGGTGGAAGCGCACGCGCCTATACGCACTGCCCCTGGTGTTGTTCTTCAACATCACCAACCACATGATCTTCGACGACATCGGCGTCTTCCCCTTCTTCATGATCGCCGCCACGCTGCTCTTCTTCGATCCCGACGAGATCGCGCGGGTGTTCAGCGGACGGGCCACAGGCACGCGGAACAAACGCGACAAGAACAAGCAGGCCCAGCCTGTGGCGGATGATATCCGCTGGCGACCCTTGGTGAATGCCGGTCTGGCGGCCTACCTGACGTTCCAGTTGCTGTTCCCTCTGCGCTGGATGTTGTTGCCCGGCGATGTGGATTGGACCACCATCGGGCAGCGTTTCAGTTGGCGGATGAAGGCCACCTCCCGCGAACCGCAGAGCGTCCGTTTCTTCGTGGTGGACCAGCGCAGCGGCGATGCCCATCCGGTGGACATCCCGAAGTTCATCAACAACCACCAGGCAAAGCTGTGCGCTTTCGATCCGCGCGCCACCGTGCGCTTCGCCAAGTGGCTGAAGGAGGAGGCCGGGCGAAGGGGCATGAACGATGTGCGGATCACCTCGAACATCATCATCAGCTACAATGGCCGCCCCTTGCGTTATCTGTGGCCCACGGACCAGGACCTGGCGGCCGTTGAGGTGGACCTGCGCAACCCCGATGCATGGGTACCGCCGCTGGAGGCTCCTGAACTGGAACTGAAAGGACGCGAACTGGAGAACCTCCAGCGCATGCGCGCGACACCGATCGGACCGAGGCGGTAACAGCGCTCCTCAGCGCATGTCGTTCACCTCGACACCAGGGTGCTTGGCCTTGTCGAAAGTGAACAGGGCATCGGCGAGTGTGGGGTTGGCCACGAAGCGGGAGAGGGTGTAGGTGACCACGTTGCCGTCCTTGTAAAGCACCTGGATGGAACGGGGTTCGGTCTTCGCCTTATCCACGGTGAGCACCACGGTGTGGTAGCCCTTCTTGGCGGGATCCAGCGGGTATAGTTTCACCACTTGCAGGGTGGAAGTGCCCTCGGTCCGCTCCTCCACGAATTCGCTCTTGAAGCCCTTCTCGTACTGGGTGAACAACTTGCTGGGGTCGAGCTCCTGGTCCATGTCGGCAGGGTCGCTCAGGGTCACCTCGTTGCTTTCCTTGTTGTAGGTGTACACCACGGCGCCATCGTTGATCACCGTGTTCTTGTCGAGAACGAGGTTGAATTTCTTGCCCTTCACCTTCATGCTGCCAGCCTGCTTCACATCTAGTTTGTCGCGGGTGCTTTGCAGGCGGCTTTCGAATTCCGCTTCGAAGCTGGTCCAGCCCTTGGCCTGTGCCATCAGCTTGTCAACGATGGCCTTGCTCTTGGGGTCGTCCTGTGCCTGCACGGCAAGCAGGGTGAATGGGAGCAACAGGGTGAGGAGGATGTGTTTCATGGACATGGAGCAAAGTTATGCGGCACGCGGCAAGGCAAAGCCCATGCCACCGGGACCTTAGTCTCTGGCTTTCTTCACCGCCTTAGCCACCGTCCCCTTCGTCACCCTTTTCCGCACCGTCCCCTTCTTCACCGCTTTCGCCACCTTCCCCTTCTTTACTCCCCTCGCTTTCTTGTCAGCCCCAGCGGAGCGAAGGGATCCCTCCTTCACTTCCTTCCCCTCCTTCCCCTCCTTCACTTCCTTCTCCTTCACCCCCTTCGGCTTCAACATCGTCCCGATACAATTCGGCGCACCGCACTGGCAGGCCCAGGTGCTGAGCAGCTTCTTGGTGTAGGGCACCTCGAACTCGAACCCGTAGTCGTAGGTGATCTCCTCGCCGGGCTCGATCGCGCGCAGCGCTTCGATGATGACCTTCTCCTTCTTCAGCTTGCCGCTCTTGTGATCGTGTACGAAGGCGATGGCGTTGGGCGCACAACTGTGGTTGATCCAGCGCGCGATGTTGCCTTTTTCGTTCGCATTGATGATCCACTTTTCGTTGAGGGAGAAAAGGAAGGTATGGCCCGTGTCGATGTCGCTGTGGTGTTCCGCGTCGGCCTCCTCGTGGGAGAAGAGCTTGCCCTTGTATTCCACGATGGGTGCACCTTTCTTGATCTTGGCCGTGGCGAATACGCCGCTGCCGTGGATGCTGGAATTCCTGCGTTCGATCTTCTTTGCCATGGGTTTTGCCTTGCTGGGAGAGGGCAAAGATGGGGGATCCGCTGCGGCTGTCAGGAATTGGGGGTAGGGCAGACACATCTTCATTTCTTCGATGTGCCTGGACTTCAGCCCTCCGGTCTCGGGGCTCGATACCAACCGCCACCTGCGGTGACGGCTGGTATGTTCCGGGCCTTTGGCCCTCCCTTCTCCGTTGCTGTTGACGGTCGCGGGTTGGAGGGCTGGAGGCTCGGCACATCGCGTGTGGTCATGAACGGCCCTATGCCTATGGTCTTTATGATGCGTTTGCCCTGGAAGTGGGGCTTAGCGCGCTCAAGCCGAACACCATCGGCAGGATGCCTTCGTAGTCCTTGATCCGGAACAGACCGTCAGCACCCTGCACCGTATTGGCGAAACAATCATGGGGCGATCCATCGAGTTCTGTGAAACGCTGGAGTTGGAGACCACTCTTGAGCAACGCGCCAAGTACTTCTCCGAGGTCGTGGTTCCAGCCGTAGGATCCCAGTTCGATGGGAGCGGCGCGATCGGCATAGCTGCCCTGCTCCACTTCCACGATCGCTTCGCGGTTGAAGTAGGAGTGGGTGAGGCGTGTGAAGTCGTTGTCGAACATCCATACCACGGGATGGAACTCCACGAAGACGAAACGACCACCGGGCTTGAGGTAGCGGGCAATGTTGGCTGCCCAGGGGGCCAGCCCGGGCAACCAGCCGATGGTGCCGTAGCTGGTGAAGACGATGTCGAATTGCGCCTCCAACGCGGGTTGGAATTCGAGCACATTGGCGGTGACCCAATCGGCTTGCAGGTCGCAGCGGGCGGCCAGGTCCATGGCGGCGGCGATGGCGGCCTCGCTGAAGTCCAGTCCCGTGACCGAGGCACCCATGCGGGCCATGCTCAAGGTGTCCTGCCCGAAATGGCACTGCAGGTGAAGGACGCGCTTCCCGCGTGGATCTCCGAGCAGTTCAAGCTCCAGTGCTGTGAGGGAATTGCGTCCGGCGATGAAGCCCTCCACATCGTACATGGCAGAAGTGAGGTGGTGTGCCACCCGTGCATTCCACAGGACCCGGTTGGCGGCGAAGGCGTTGGCATGGCTCGACATGGTGTGAAGGTAGCTCGGCACTTCAACCCTGCCACGCATGGATCCTTGGTCTCCAGCAACAGATAGGTGACACACCGGGTGCTATGCCCAGTGAGACCTCCTTGCGCGCGTCATTTCGCCATGGGTCATTACATTCGGTCGGTCAATGTGATCCGATCAACCAACCATCCATGCGTATCCTGAACATCCTGCTGCTCGCACTGCACATCGCTGTGCCGGTCGGCCTTTCCGCACAGCCCGTCGTTACCGGCAGTTTTCAGTTCGGCGGGCTCACCCGCGAGTACCGTTTATACATCCCGGCCATCTATTCCCCGGGCACAGCGGTACCCCTGGTCTTCAACTTGCATGGCTACGGCAGCAACAACCAGCAGCAGGAACTTTATGGTGACTTCCGCGCGATCGCCGATACGGCCAACTTCATCATCGCCCATGCCAACGGTACCCTGGACGCCGGTGGCAACCGCTTCTGGAACACCTTTGGTGGGTCCACGGTGAACGACCTTGGTTTCATCACTGCATTGATCGACTCCATCAGTGCGCACTATTCCATTGACGCGGACCGGGTGTACAGCACCGGGATGAGCAACGGCGGCTTCATGAGCCATGACCTGGCCTGCTTCCGCAGCGAGCGTTTCGCGGCCATCGCATCGGTCACCGGCACCATGATCCCTTCGCGCATGAACACCTGTGCCGCCACGCATCCCACGCCGGTGATGCAGATCCATGGCACGGCCGATGCCACGGTGCCCTACAATGGCAGCGCGGCCATGGTTCCCGTGGAAGCCCTCATGGCGCATTGGGCATCGGTGAACAACTGCGATCCCGTTCCGACCATCACTCCGGTGCCCGACATCGTGACCACGGACGGTTGCACGGCCGAGCACCATGTGTATGGCAACGGCGACGCCGGTACCACGGTCGAACTGTTCAAAGTGCTGGGTGGTGCCCATACCTGGCCCGGCGCGTTCCCGATCGGTGTCACCAACCAGGACATCGATGCGAGTGTGGAGATCTGGCGCTTCTTCAGCCGGTACCGCCTGAGCGACCTGCTCACCAGTGTGCCCGAAGGCGAGGATGCACTTCCGTTCAGCATCGGTCCGAATCCTTCGGATGATGTGTTCCACCTGCGCTTCGACGCACCCGCTGAGCGGACGATCACCGTGGTGAACGCCATGGGCCAGCGCGTGCAGGAAGTGGTGAGCCGCAGCGATGCACTGGAGTTGGAATTGGAAGTATCGGGCGTGTACCTGATCACCGTGCGCGAAGGCCAACGGGTGCGCACGATGCGCGTGTTACGCTCCTGATCGATCGGGACCATGGCGGAAGGTGATCACACCCACGATACCATCCTGCAGGACGAGCCCTACCTGCAGATCCGGCATTCCCCCACCGACCGCGCGATCCATTTGACGTGGCAGGGGCATGCAAGAAGCGATCAATACCGCAGCGGGCTGGAGCGCGCACTGGAGTTCGTGTTGAAGCATGACGTGCGCTACTGGTTGGCCGACCTGCGCCGGATGACGGCGATCCTGCGGGCCGATGAAGAATGGGCCAACACGCAATGGTTCCCCAAGGTCTTTCACACGGGCATCGAGAAAATGGCGATCCTTCCCTCCAGCGACTACTTCAATCAGACGAGCGTGGAGCGCTCCTTCACGGCGGTGGACGGCAAGCTCACGTTCAAGGTGGCTTGGTTCAGCTCCGAAAAGGAAGCCTGGGAATGGTTGTTCAAGAATGAGGCTCTGAGCGCATGAAGGGCAATGTGACCACATCTTCGAACAGCGCACGCATCGAAGTGGGTAAGTTGGGGTAAGGAACGGACGGGGAGCAGGATCGCCCCGGATCAACGCTTGGAATCCGCAGGCTTGGCGGTCATGCGCTGCCAGGCTTCTTGCTGCTCGGTGCTCAGGATCCGTGCGATCTCCAGATCGCGCCAGGCCGTTAGCTCCTGCACCTGTTGCCGCGCCACGGCGGGGTCGAGGGTGTCGTTCTTCTGCACCAGGTCATACTGCTGATGGTAGGATCGCTCCAGTTCACTCAACTGCCTGCGTTGGTCCGCATCAAGTTCAAGGCTTCCCACCAAACTGTCGTTCACCATCAGCACGGCGGACCCGCGGTCGCCGTTCCGCAAGGATTGGCCGACGGCATGGGAGGACACCCACAGCACTGCTGCAATGATGATCGTGATCCTCATGTTCATGAGTGATATGGGTTCGATGTGGCACCCCACGGTAGGGAGATACCCGGTTCCATTTCCATGCAACGGCAGTGACCCTTACTTCGGCCAGATCGCCTTGCCGAACAGCAGACCCAGGACGAAGAGCACGAGGAAGATGTAGAAGATGATCTTCGCGATATCCGCAGCACCTTCAGCGATGCCGCCGAAGCCGAACAAGGCAGCGATCAACGCGATCACGAGAAATGTAACTACCCAACGAAGCATGGTGGTGATGGTTTTGGTTCGGCAGGAACAAGACAGCAATCATACCATGTGAGATCCCTGCCGGGACCACGAGACGTCTTGTGGAGAACGTTCTACATTTTGATATCGATCAGGGCGGATCCTATACATCCGGCTACACATTTCATAAGCCGCACCTGACCGGGGTGAATTCCCGGAAGGGTACGATCATCGAATAACATGGACCGCAGTTCTTACATGCCAACATCTTCTATCGTCATTCGATCCGGCATGGGTCGGGTCGCGATGGAATGGAACATGCTTGCGTCGAAAACAGGTCGAGAGATCGGAACTGGTTCCGATACCCGGTTCCGCAGTGCCCGACCTCCGGTATCTTCACCCACCAAACACCATCATCCACATGAGGACCCATGTCATTGTACTTGCAATGCTGAGCCTGCTCTTCGGCTCCTGCGTCTCGAAGAAGAAGTATGTCACGCTGAAGGCATCGAACGAAACCCTGCTTGCGAAGGTGGATGGACTGAACCGCGACCTGGAGAGCTGCCGTGCAGAGCGCAGCAATCTGCAGACGAGCATCACCCATCTTCGGGAACAGAACAGTGAATTGAGCGTGACCAATGCCGCACTATTGAACAACGTAGGCAACATGGTGACCCTCTCGGCCAAGGAGGCGGCCAACCTGGAGCGTTCGCTGGAGAGCATCAAGGAGAAGGACCTCCAGATCCGGCAGATGAGCGATGCACTTACCAAGAAGGATTCTGTGACATTGGCCCTGGTGGTGAGCCTCAAGGGCAGCCTGGGCAACCTGAACGATCAGGACATCGAGGTGAACGTGGAGAAGGGCGTGGTCTTCATCTCCATCAGCGATAAGATGCTGTTCAAGAGCGGAAGCATCCAGCTCTCCGAGCGGGCCAAGGAGGTGTTGGGCAAGGTGGCCCAGGTGGTGAAGGACAAGCCGGAAATGGAGTTCCTGGTGGAAGGCCACACGGACAATGTGCCCATCAGCCGCGACGGCATCAAGGACAATTGGGACCTCAGTGTGCTGCGAGCCACGGCCGTCGTACGCGTGTTGCAGAAGGACTTCGGTGTTGATCCCTCGCGTATGACCGCAGGAGGGCGGGGCGAGCACGTGCCTTTGGTGGCCAATGACACACCGGAGAACAAGTCAACGAACCGGCGCACCCGGATCGTGGTGCTGCCGAAGCTGGATCAGTTCTACGAGATGATCGAAGAGGGTTTGAAGAGCGCGGAGATGGATGTTCAGCCGGATCGCTAGATACAGGACGTCCCCAAACATCGTATCAAAATGAAGGAGGTCCGGATCGAACGATCCGGACCTCCTTCATTTTCACAGGGCGAGCCATGGCAGCTACGCTGGAACGGTCAGCAGCCGACAAGTCCACAATAGGCGGCAGAGTGCCTGAGGGGGTGTTCAGGTATCCTAGCACTGTCCCAACAACACCCATACGAGCACGAACACCAGCACGGTGCCCAAGCATCCTCCTCCCCATTTGGCGGCAGCGCCTCCGGCAATAAGTCCTTTCAACAAGTTGTTCATGATGGGATGATCTAAAAGATGTGCTCAGGACTGGTGCAGGATATAGACCGATCGTCCGGGCGACTGTTTCACGGACATGTCGCTGCCACTTCGCAACTGCGAGCGTTTCATCAGTCGGATGGTCCAGTCGTACACGCCTTCGCGGCGGTCCATCGGATCCACGAACAGGGCATCGCAGATCAGATCGTCCACCTGTTCCATGTCCACGGGCTTGGCCACGTGCAGATCGATGGTGTCCATATGATCTTGGATGCGTACCGCACCCAGCCGATCAAGCTCATTGACAAGCTGTAGAATGTTCGTTGTGACCATGCGAGCCGCTTGGCAAAGCATGCGCCGTGTAGGGCATGGCCATGGCGAAGCATGGCTGAAAGGCCCACCGATCTTGCGATAGGTAAGGTTGAGATCCTTGGGGGCGTG
>JBGTIB010000080.1:0-4959 GCA_041745875.1 Flavobacteriales bacterium
CACTGCTACCGCGACCTCGATCCACGCACCTTCACCTTCCAGACCCCTGAGGTGGGCGGAACGATCGATCTCAAGTTCGTTTCACCAAGCCCGATCGATGCCGGTGATGGCATCAGCCTGTGGAACGGCACTCCCAACGTGAACCCCATCAACCTGCCACCCTTCGCAGGCGATCTGGCGAACCTTGGCACGATCACTTCCTCGGGTGAGTTCCTGTCCATCACCATTGGAGCGAACGCAAGCGTGAGCTGCGGCGATGGCGCATTGGTGAGCCCATGGACCATCCAGGCCCGCTGCAGCGGTTGTATCGAGCCCGTTGCCGATGTGTACACCACCGCCGATTGCGCCGACCAGACCTTCAACGTGCAGGTGGACCTGCTGGACCTGGGCTATAGTACGGTGACCGAGGATGTGGCCACTTCAGCCGGGATCAGTTATACGGTGGACGGTGGAAGCCCCATCGTATATGGTATGGGGTTGACCGAAAATATCTATGACCTGGGTGACTTCCCCTTGGGCACCACGGTGACCGTGACCATCCTGCACCAGGATGATGGCACTTGCGACAATATCCTGCCGCCCGCGATCATCGACTTCGACCCCTCGATCTGCCCCAATGATGATCCCTGCGATGCCTACCTGCTCCCGATGAACGCGGATTTCACCTGCGTGCAAACGTTGCCTGGCACCATGACCGGTGCTACCCTTACCTCCGTGGCGACCAACTGTACCGCGCCGGTCGAGGACGTATGGTATCGCTTCGTGGCCACGCAACCCACCCACCGGGTGCAGCTTGCCGGCAATACGACCGGACTCACACACAGTCTGTTCCAAGGGGACTGCGCCGGGACATTGACGAAAGTGGGCACCAACTGTACCACCGGGGCCACCGCCTTCACTTACAGCAACGTGCTCACCGTGGGCACCACCTACTACGTGCGCGTTTCAAGGACCACTGTGGGCGCCAATACCTTCACCGTATGCGTGAGCGCACCGCCGCTGATCGACATGCAGGCCCTGGCCCTGGCCACGCCCGCTATCGGTTGCTATGGCAGCAATGAAACGGTGACCATCACCATCCGCAACGCCGCCCTGCACACGAGCATCGATCTAGCCCTGAACCCCGTGACGGTGAATACCACCGGCACAGGGGGGTACACCAGCAGCGGCATCGCGAACACAGGCGTACTGCTGCCCGGCGGGACCATCGATGTGGTCATGAACGACCCGATCGACATGAGCGTGGCACAGGTCTACACCTTCAACGCCAGCACGGATGTGGTGGGCGATGGCAATGCGGCGAACGATGCGATGGCGCCTGCCAACCGTACCACTGTCGCACCGGACCCCTTGCCCATCGGTTGCAACTTCAACGCTTTCACAGGTGCGAACCTGTCCAGCGGAGCGGCCTGTGGACCCAACTGGAGGGAATCCACCGGCTCCGCCATTCCAACGGGTACCACGTCCGCATGGCTCTCTTCGCTGACCGCACAGACCACCTTCTTCGGAAGTGTGACGGCCCGCATGCCTTTCACGACCCTGGTACGCAACGAATGGATCGTACTGCCCAAGGTGCTCGCCACACCCACCAGCCGATTGAAATACAAGGTCGCCCGGACCTCCAGCGGTGGCACACTAACCCCCGGAGGAGGTGCCATGAACCCAGGCGATTCCTTGATCATTCGGATCTCCACGGATTGCGGGTTCTCCTTCCAGAATCTCTTCGTGTATGACATCACGAACACGGGCGGGATCGTCAATGCCATGCAGGATCGTTTCCATGATCTGACCGCCTTTGCCGGCGAAGAAGTGATCCTGGCATTCTACGCTTACGACCCGGGCAACTTTGGTACCTCGTACGACTTCCATATCGACGATGTATCCATTGAGAACCTGACCGCCTGTGCCGGTACACCCACCCCTGGCACAGCCGCCATCTCCGAAGCAGGACCGCTGTGCGGCCCGGTTTCTCCGACCTTGACGCTGACCGGCTACAGCACCACGGAGGTGGGCATCACCCTGCAGTGGCAAAGTGCCCCGGCACCCGGTGGCCCATGGACCAACATCCCCGATGCCACCACGGATATCCACGTGGCAGAGGACCTGAACGCGACCACCTATTTCCGCAACCGTGTCACCTGCACTTTCAGCGGCTTGGCGGCCAATACGAACGTGGTCTCGATCCAGGTGAACCCCACCCCTTCGGCAAGCGCTTCCTCGAATGGACAGTGCTCCGGCTTGAACCTTCAGTTGCTTGGAAGCACGGACATCGGCACCAGCTATGGTTGGACCGGTCCCAACGGGTACACCAGTAGTGCGCTGAACCCCAACAGGCCCAACGCCGATCCAAGCATGAACGGTACCTACACCTTCGTAGCCACCCTGGGGCCCTGTGATTCGGACCCGGCCACCACGAACGTGACGATCCAGCCCGAGACGATCATCACCGTGGATCCCGCGACACCTTCTTTGTGCAGCCCAGGCGATCAGGTGGTGCTTACGGCCAGTGGTGCCAGCAGCCTGGCACAAGGCGGTGCCTTGATCACCGGACCACCTCCTACAAGTACGATCTCATTGACCACTATTGGTCAACCACTGAGCCGCTACTTCGAATCCTTCCGCACCCAATACTTGGTAACAGCAGCCGAGTTGACCGCTGCGGGCGCTGCGGGCGATCTGACCTCATTGTCATTCACGGTAACGGACATCCCGGTGACACCGAACTATCTGGACGGATACACGATCAAGATCGCCAACACCGCAGCAACCGATCTGGCCACATCCTTCCACCTGGGTCCTCTGACCACGGTTTTCGGGCCTACGGACATCACTCCGGTGTTGGGCGAGAATACGTACACTTTCGCCTCGCCCTTCGCTTGGGACGGTGTCTCCAATGTGGTGGTGGACATCTGCATGTCCAACGACCCGGACGGCTCCTGTGGAACTTGCTGGAACCAGACGAATGCAACCTTGCACGCTCAGGCAAGCTTCGTGGCAAACCGTTCACGACGATCGGACAACGCCCAGTACTGTAACTTGGATGGTACCGCATCGACATCCTCCTGGCGCCCGGTAATGACCTTCGGCTACCTACAGGATCTGCCAGCCCAGAGTTACAACTGGTCACCCGGCACGGGTCTGAACACCACCTCGGGTGATGTGGTCACGGCCAGCCCTGCCAGCACCACCAATTACTCGGTGACCGGCACCACCTTCTATGGTTGCGTGGGCCAGGCCAATGTGACAGTGAGCGTGGGTGAACCACTCACGGTAACCATCGACCCGGCCGGTGCCAACTACTGCGCAGGCAGCAATGTGACCCTGACGGCAGTGCCCGTTGGTGGCGGTGCGCCCTACACCTATGCATGGACCAACCCGAACAACCAGCCTGCTGGCAATGGACCATCGGTGCAGGCGAACATTCCGGGCCAATGGTCCGTGGTGGTGGGTGACGATTGCGGGAACAGCACACCAGCTTCAATCAATGTGACGGAGAACCCGACACCCACGGCATCGGCTTCGGCCAGCCCGGGTTGCACCGGCCAGGACCTCCAACTGACAGGCACCACCAACATCGGTACCAGCTACAGTTGGACGGGACCCAATGGTTTTGCAAGCACGGACCAGAACCCGGTGATCACCAACGCGACGGACGATGCCGATGGAACCTACACCTTCATCGCCACGCTCAATGGCTGCTCCTCGACCCCATCCTCGGTGAACGTGGTGGTGACCGAGACCCCGCTGATCACTGCCGTGACCGCAGCGCCTGCCTCTGTATGCCTCGGTGGCAGCAGCAACCTGGGTGTGGACGTGTTCGTGCAGGGTCCCAGTTCCTACTGCATACCTACCACGAGCTGCACGTTCCCTGACATCATCAGCAACGTGACCTTCGCCGGCATCAACCGCACCAGTGGATGCGATGCGCCCGCGGGCGGTGGCTACGCCTTCATCTCCACGCCAGCCCAGCAGGCAAGCGTGGTGGCAGGACAAGGCTACTCGATCTCGGTGACCACGGACGGAGATACGGAAGGTGCTGCTGTGTGGATCGACTACAACCAGAACGGGATATTCGAACCGTCCGAGCAGCTTCTCAACGGGTATCTGGCTACCGCCCCGGCCACTTATACGGCCTCGGTGACCATTCCGCTGAACGCGATCAACGGGGCCACCCGCATGCGTGTACGCGCCACTTACGCAGCCAACCCCAACACCCTGTTGGACCCACCGTGCACGAACACTACATGGGGCGAGACCGAAGACTACATCGTCAACATCACCGGTGGACAGACAGTGGGTAGCTTCACCTACAGCTGGTCGCCCACGACCAACCTGAACAACCCGAACATTGCCAACCCCACCGTGAGCAATGCCACCACCACCACGGAGTATACCGTGACGGTGACCTCGGGTGCCGGTTGTTCCGCATCGAGCAGCGTAACCCTCAATGTGGTCCAGTCGCTCAACGTGAACCTGGAGATCAATACCGACCTCAGCGGGGGACAGACCACCTGGGAGATCACCGATGCCGGTACCGATGGTATCCTGTGCAGCGGTGGACCATACATCAACGGCTTCCAGATCAACGCCGTGGAGGTATGCTGCCTGCCTGATGGCTGCTACATTCTGCGCGTGTTCGACAGCGCCGGCGATGGCATGGTCAACGGGTTCAACGGCGGCTACCAACTGCGCTTCGAGCAACCTGACAACCGTCGCATCATCGACAACCGCGGCAACGGAGACTTCGGTAGCTTGAGCCAGATCACGGGCAACTCCTACAGCTTCTGCATGCCCATCGGCGACGACGAACCGATCTACACCAGTTGCGACAAGTACTGGTGGAGGACCGGGGAGTACCTGGTGGCCACTGAGAACCCGGCGGTGAGCGCCATCTGGGTGAACGGCGGTGCCAACAATGTGCAGAGCAGTACCACCGGCTACGAGTTCTGGTTCTTCAAC
>JBGTIB010000081.1:0-57733 GCA_041745875.1 Flavobacteriales bacterium
GCTCCAACACCGTGGAGCCTGTCTTTTTCTTGCCCATCGTCGTAGAGGTTTTGGTTACCTCTACACGACGGATCGTGCGCACTATCTTGGCACCTATGGGAGCACTGAGGCGGCTTCAGCTACCGAAGGTTCGGTTCAACAGACAACTACACGAAGCTCACCAGCAACTGCCCTTTCTCCACGGCCCTGCCTTGCACGGCGGATATGGCGCCGATGACCGCATCGCCGGGCGCGCGGATCATGTTCTCCATCTTCATGGCCTCCAGCACCAGCAGTGGGTCGTTCTTCTGCACGTTGTCGCCGGGCTTCACCAGTATATTGAGCACCAAACCGGGCATGGGTGCTTTGATCTCACGCACCTTCAGCGCCGCTTTCTCCAGACCGAGGGTCTTCATCAGACGGCTCTGTTCGTCCTCCAATTTCACATTGTAGGTAAGTCCACCGATGCGAAGGCGGACCAGGCCGTTCTCCTTGTCGTTCTTCACAACCAGGACCCGGTGGCTGCGGCCGTCCAACAGCACACTGAACTCCGAATTGCCGGTGCGCACCAGGTCGGCTGCACGTCCGGAGAGCGTCCAAGGGGCATTGGGCGTAACGCGCTCCAGCACGATATCCTGTGTGGAGCCGTTGACCTTGGCGAAGAGCTGTTTGGGCATGGGTGGCGAAGTTAGTAGGCATGTGGTGGCTGTGGGTAGGGGATGCGTGTTAGCTTCCACTATCTTCGAGGCATGCGGGGAGCATTGGTCGCGTGTGCTTTGTTGCTGTTCCTGTCGGGGCTCGCACAGACATGGCGATCAGTACCGATCGGCTTGCAACTGCCCGACCAGTATTATCCCAATGGAGGGCCATCGCTTACGAACGGCACCATGACGGGTAGAGGCACAGGGTTTTGGAGTGCTGCGGTATTCCTCTCACCCAGCAGTGGTAGTTGGTGCTGGATGCGTTACACGGAAAGTGAATGGGCAGAGGTGATACCGGCTGGAAACCCCTGTGGCACCAACTCCTACATGCCGGTGGACGAGCGGACCATGTTCTATCTGCAGACCCAGCAGGGCATTACCACGGCACATGTGGTCACCATGGTGGGCGACCAGGCGGAGCACTCCACCTTGGAAATGGTCGTATCGCCGTATGCTTCCTATCGGCTACAACCCTTGGATGCGGAGAATTGTATGGCGCTGGTGCGTTACAGCACGAGTGCCTCGCCGGGACGGATCGTCCTGATGAAGCTCACACCCGCAGGTTACGTCGGACCCATGGAAGTGGTGCCCACTTATGGGGATATTCAGGACATGGCTTTCCGCAATGAGCAGGTGGGTGTGGTTGCCCTGACAGTGGACAACGGCCCACAGGAGATCTGGGCCACGCAGGATGGTGGTATAAGCTGGCTGCCGGTTTGGTCCAATGCAACAGCACGTATTCGTTCTGCACATTGGCTGGATGGGGAGACGCTCTGGTTGATCGGAGACGAGGGACTGGTCCTTTCCACGCAAGACCTGGGATCCAATTGGACCACCATCGAACCGCCGATGGTGCATGATCTCCGGGCCATTGCCGCCTATTCAGCGGACAGCGTTTGGCTGGGTGATGACCAAGGGCATATCCATGCCACGGGTGATGGCGGAGCGACTTGGACCTCGCATGCCTTCGTGAGCGGCTCCTCAGTGTTCCGCATACACGCCTTCGAGGGTGTGGTCTACGCCTACACCTCGCTACCATCGCCATCGGGCGGATTGCATCAGGTCTTGTATAAATGGGAGAAGGAAATACCTGTGGTCGTGCTTGGGGAGGGGTGGTGGCTGCCCACTCCCCACGGCATCGAACTGGTCTTTGAAGAAGGGGAGGACCTGCATGAATTCCGCCTATTCGATGTAAGTGGCCGAGAGGTCAGGGCATTGCCCCACGGTCTGTCGGTGTCGATGCAACACCTGCCGGCAGGAATTTACATGGCCCGGCTACGTACCGACCAGCGCGAGGCCAGCGCGAAGCTCTTTTGGAAGGGCAGGCCTTGATCGGGAGGTGGGCAGGAACGCACGATCGGCGGTGACACTACTCGAACAGCCCATCCTCTCCCTGCGCCTCATAGCCCTCGTCCACCTCCAGGTCCTTCTGCTGACTGGCTGCCACGGCGAGCCGGTCGCATAGTTCGTTCAACGGGTGCCCGTTGTGCCCGCGCACCCATTGGAATTTCACCCGGTGCTTGCGGTATACCTGTAGAAAGCGCTTCCACAGGTCGGGGTTCTTCTTCTTGGCGAAGCCCTTCTTTTCCCAGCCGAACACCCAGCCTTTTTCCACAGCATCCACCACGTATTTGCTGTCGCTTACCACGACCACGGCCATGTCGGGCTGCTTCAGTGCTTCAAGCGCTACGATGACAGCAAGCAATTCCATGCGGTTGTTGGTCGTGCGCCTGAACCCACCCCACAATTCCTTGCGATGTTTGCCACTTTCGAGCACGGCACCATAGCCGCCCGGACCAGGGTTGCCGCTGGCGGCGCCGTCTGTGTGGATGGTCACTTGCATGGACTGAGGATCATAACGCAAACACCAATTTCATCCTGGGAGGCACATGTGGCGTCGACCCCTCGGGTCGACCTACCGTGTGCAATTGACCATCCATCGCGCATGTCAGGCGGGCGGGAACAGATATGTGATATTCCCGGCGAACAGCTTCACAGCGATGGCCAGCAAGATGATCCCGAAAGCCTTGCGCAGCACGATCAGGCCTACACGACCGAGCAGTCGTTCGATTCGGTTGGTGAGCAGCAGTACAAGCACCACCACCACCATGTTCAGCACGATGGCCGCCAGGATGTTCGGCCGTTCGAATTCGGCACGCAGCGAGAGGATGGTGGTGATGGTGCCCGCACCAGCGATGACGGGGAATGCCAGCGGCACGATGCTGTATACCTTATGATCATCATCGCCCGTGGTGAGGCCTGGTGCCGAAGTGTCCTCCTTGAACAGCTTCACGCCGAGGATCATCTCCAAGGCGATGAAGAAGAGCACCAAGGAGCCTGCCACCGCAAAGGAGTTCACATCCAAACCCAAAAAGCCCAGGATCGTTTCGCCCACGTAGAGAAAGGTGACCATGATACCCAGGCTCACCAACGTGGCACGGGCGGGGTAGATCTTGCCGGCTTTGCGTCGGACATCGAGGATGATAGGGATGCCCCCCACGATATCGATCACCGCGAAGAGCACGATGAAGGCCTTGGTGATCTCAGTGATATCGAACAGATCCATGGAAAAGGGTGCCGGGCTGCAAAGGTGCGACGTGCCCCGTGACATCCGTCCGGTGCGCGGTGGTGGATCAAGATCCCGCGATCAACCGCTCTACCACCTGCGGGTAGTGCGCATGTTCCAACGCGTGGACCCGCTGCGCCAGACTTTCCGCTGTATCATCGGGCAGGACAGGGCACTTCGCCTGGAAAATGTGTTCGCCTTCGTCGTAGCGCTCATTCACATAGTGGATGGTGATCCCGCTTTCCACTTCGCCAGCGGCGATCACTGCGCGATGCACATGGTCGCCGTACATCCCTTTGCCTCCGTATTGTGGAAGCAGTGCCGGGTGGATGTTAACGATGCATCCCCGGTAGGCTTGCACCAATTCAACCGGGAGCAGGCGCATGAAGCCCGCCAGTACCAGCAGGTCAATCCGTTGCCCCTGAAGTTCGCGCAGCAGGGTGCCGTCCTTCAACAGGATGCCATTGAAGCGGTAGGAGGGAATGCCCATGTCCCAGGCGCGCTGCAGCACGAAGGCATCGTGTCGGTCGCTGGCCACCAGGGCCACTTGCGCTGCGGGGTGGAGATGGAAGTGCTCCATGAGGCGCTGGGCATTGGTACCCGAACCGCTGGCGAGGATGGCAATGCGCTTCATGCTGCGAAGGTGCGATCTTCCCGCCATGGAAGCTCCGATCGATCACCTCCCGCTCACTTTCACACGCTACACACCCGATGAGATGCTGTCCCGCGCGAAGGCGTTCCATGCCTTGCTGGACCAGCGCAGAACGGTCCGCCACTTCAGCGATGAGCCCGTCCCCTACGAAGTGATCGCCGAGGTGGTACGTACCGCGAGCACGGCCCCCAGCGGGGCACACAAACAGCCCTGGACCTTCTGCGTGGTCGGAGAGCCGGAGCTGAAACACCGCATCCGGGAAGCTGCCGAGGAGGAGGAGCGCGTGAACTACGGCGGGCGTATGAGCGCCGAGTGGCTTGAAGACCTGAAACCCTTCGGCACCGATGCCAGCAAGCCCTTTCTGGAGATCGCCCCGTGGTTGGTCGTGGTGTTCAAACAGGTCTATGAAGAGGCTGGGACCGGTGCCCGGCACAACAACTATTATGTGAACGAGAGCGTGGGGATCGCCACTGGCATGCTCCTGGCAGCGGCCCACCACGCCGGTCTGGCGACCCTCACCCACACACCCAGCCCCATGAATTTTCTCGCGAAGCTTTTGGGCCGCCCATCAAACGAGCGACCCTTCCTGCTGATACCCATGGGATTCCCGGCCAACGGCTGCCGGGTGCCGGCGCTCGTGCGCAAGCCCTTGCAGCAGGTCTTGGTGCAGTTCCTGTGAGCGCGGTTTGCGCAAGTGGAAAATGTCTTTCCTTTGCAGCCTGTTCAACCAACAACGAACTGACATGTCGGACATCAAGTCAAGGGTCATCGCCATCATCGTGGACAAGCTCGGAGTAGACCAGAGCGAGGTCACCCCTGAGGCGAGCTTCACGAACGACCTTGGCGCTGACAGCCTCGATACCGTCGAACTCATCATGGAGTTCGAGAAGGAATTCAACATCGCCATTCCCGACGACCAGGCAGAAAAGATCCAGACCGTGGGTCAAGCCGTGGAATACGTCGAGAAGAACGCCAAGTGACCCCGGCCCCCGGGCCTTTCCGGATGGAGCTCAGACGCGTAGTAGTAACCGGTCTGGGTGCGCTGACCCCCCTGGGCAATACCCTGCAGGCGTATTGGGACGGGCTGGTGAGCGGCCTCAGCGGAGCCGCGCCCATCACCCGCTTCGACGCCACCAAGTTCAAGACCCGCTTCGCCTGTGAGGTGAAGGGCTTCAACCCGGAGGAGTTCATGGACCGCAAGGAAGCGCGGAAGATGGATCCCTATTCCCAGTTCGCCGTGGTCTGTGCCGAGGAGGCCATGAAGGATTCAGGGATCGACCTGACGGCAGTGGACCGGGAGCGTATCGGGGTGATCTGGGGCAGTGGCATCGGTGGGCTGAAGACCTTCCAGGATGAGTGCGTCAACTTCGGCCAAGGCGATGGTTCGCCCCGCTTCAATCCGTTCTTCATCCCCAAGATGATCGCGGACAGTGCGGCAGGGCTGATCACCATGCGACACGAACTCCATGGCCCCAGCTATGTCACGGCCAGTGCCTGTGCCTCAAGCAACAATGCCATGATCGATGCCTTCAACTACATCCGGTTGGGCACCTGCGTGGCCGTGGTGACCGGGGGCAGCGAAGCGGCGATCTATGAAGCCGGGGTGGGCGGGTTCAATGCCCTGCACGCCATGAGTACCCGGAACGACGACCCCGAGACCGCTTCGCGGCCATACGACAAGGATCGCGATGGTTTCGTGTTGGGCGAGGGTGGAGCAGCATTGATCCTGGAGGACCTGGAGCATGCCCTGGCGCGCGGCGCCAAGATCTACGCTGAGGTGATCGGTGGCGGCATGAGCAGCGATGCCTACCACATCACCGCACCCCACCCGGAAGGATTGGGAGCCGAGTTGTGCATGAAGCACGCCCTGCGCGATGCGGGGATCCCCACCACGGACATCGACTACATCAATACCCACGGTACCAGTACGCCAATCGGCGACCCCCAGGAAGTGAAGGCCATCCAGCGTCTCTTCGGAGAACATGCCTACAAGCTGAACATCAGCGCCACCAAGAGCATGACCGGCCATCTGTTGGGTGGGGCCGGTGCGGTGGAGGGAGTGGCCGCCATCATGGCCATCCACACGGGTATCGTGCCGCCCACCATCAACCATTTCACGGACGACCCCGAGATCGATCCCAAGCTGAACTTCACCTTCAACAAGGCGCAAAAGCGCACGGTGAACGTTGCGTTGAGCAACACCTTCGGCTTCGGCGGGCACAACACCTCGGTGATCTTCCGCAAGTACAGCTGATCCATTTTGTTCCGCAGCCTCTTCAGCCGCGCACGGAACCCCGAGGAACGACGGGTGCGGGCTTGGTGTCGGCAGACGTTGCGGGTCACCCCGGGCGATCTGCCCCTGTACCGCCAGGCCCTGCGACATAGCAGTGCCGTGGCCGACGACCGACCCGACCTTCCGGACAATGAAAGACTGGAGTTCCTGGGGGACGCCATCCTGGACTCTATCATCGGCGACATGCTCTTCACCACCTATCCGGATAAAGGGGAGGGTTTCCTCACCCGCATGCGCAGCAAGCTGGTGAGCCGGGCACAATTGAACCGGCTCGCAAAGAACATCGCCATTGAGCGGGTGATGGAAAGCAATGTGGCGCGGGGCCAGGAATCGTCGGTGCCGGGCAATGCGCTGGAAGCCCTGATCGGGGCACTCTTTCTTGACAAGGGTTTCGAGCGAACGCGCAAGGTGGTGGTGAAGTTGCTGTTGGCACATGTGGACCTGGAGGAGGTGGCCAGGGAGGACAAGGATGGGAAGAGCCGCCTGCTGGAGTGGGGCCAGAAGCGTCGACGCAGGGTTGAGTTCATCGTACGCGAGGAGGGTGGCGGAGGCAGGGGCAAGATCTACGTGGCCGAAGTGCGCATCGACGATCAGGTGCGTGGCACGGGGCGGGGTGCCAGCAAGAAAGTGGCCGAGCAGGAAGCGGCCCAGAACGCCTTCCATGGCATGCGGTCGCGGAAGCCCCACGCAGCAAAGTCCGCAGGAACAAGTCCTACCGAAAGCGCCTCCTCGCGCCCTGATCCAGCCAGACGCAGGAGACCCCAGCGCAGCAAGCGCAACAAGACGGGCGATGCGCCATCTTCGTAAGCACCGGCCGAAGTGCGAATCGCGCCGTGGCTACCTTTGATCGCCCGCGTTAGCGGGGATCGGCCATGGCCAAATTGAAGCTCGACCTGGAACCCGAACCTGATGTCACCGTGATCGGCATCAGTTGTCACGAGAAAGACTATCGTTTGTGCTGGGCCCTGAACCGCTCCATGGGATTGGCGCTCACCCGAAGGCGCCAGGATATCGAAGAGGTGAGCGCAGGTGGCACGGCGGTCTTTGCCACCTACGACCATCCGGTGGATCAAGAGAACATGCGCCTGACACTGGTGCACAACCACAGCAGCAAAGGACATTTGTTGAAGGAGCAAAAGCAGGCAGACTTTTTCCTTGTCATGGACAATGAGCTGGTCGGCATGATGCCCGACCTGATCGACCGATTGCGGCGCACGGAATTCGTGCTCGCCGTGTTCCCGCTTCCGTTCGAACAACTGCGGGCGGGACATAAACTACTGCAAGAGCCAACATGATCGAACCGAAGACCAAGATCGTAGCGACCATCGGACCCGCTTCCGCGCCCCGTGAAGTGTTGCGCGAAATGATGCTGCATGGCATGGATGTTTGCCGACTCAATTTCAGTCACGGCAGCTATGCTTTCTACACCGAACTCATCGCTACCATTCGCTCGCTCAATGATGAACTGGGACTGAGCACCGCCATCCTGGCCGACCTGCAGGGCCCGAAGATGCGCGTGGGAGAGATGGAGGACGGGCCCATTGAACTGGTGGAAGGTGAGGAATTGGTGATCTCCACCGAGGAGGTGAAAGGCCGTCGTGGGCTGGTGAGCACCACCTACCAGGAATTCCCCAAGGACGTGAAGGTCGGGGAGGAGGTGTTGTTGGATGATGGGAAGCTCCGCCTGAAGGTGGTCGCCACGGACGGTAAGCGTACCGTGACCACCCGGGTTATCAACGGAGGTCTGCTGAGCGCCAACAAAGGCGTGAATCTGCCCAATACGAAGATCAGCCTGCCAAGCCTCACCAAGAAGGACAAGGAGGACCTGGCCTTCGCTTTGGACCACGATGTGGACTGGGTGGGGCTCAGCTTCGTCCGAACCGCCCGTGACATCATTGAATTGAAACATCTGATCCTGTCGAGCGAGAAGCACGCCCGTGTGGTAGCCAAGATCGAGAAACCAGAGGCCCTCCAGGAGATCGACGAGATCATCCGCGAAAGTGATGCCTTGATGGTGGCACGCGGCGACCTGGGGGTGGAGATCCCCATGGAACAGGTGCCGCTGGTCCAGAAGGACATCATCCGGCGTTGTCTTGCACAGCACAGGCCGGTGATCGTGGCCACCCAGATGATGGAGAGCATGATCACCAACATCACACCCACCCGGGCCGAGGTGAATGATGTGGCCAACGCGGTGCTCGACCATGCCGATGCCGTGATGTTGAGCGCAGAGACGAGCGTGGGCAGATATCCGGTGGAGGTGGTGAAAGCCATGAACAAGATCCTGCTGGAAATGGAAAAGAGCGATACCATGTTCAACGTGGAGCAGCCCAAGCTGACCGACGATGACAGGATGGTGAGCGACGCCATCTGCATGGCCAGTGTGCGCATGGCCGCGGCCATTGACATCAAGGCGATCGTCACCATGACCCACAGTGGCTACACAGCGTTCAAGATCAGCAGCATGCGACCCAAGGCGCACATCTTCGCCTTCACCAGCAACAAACGCATCCTGACCATGTTGAACCTGGTCTGGGGCGTGCGTGCCACCTATTACGACCGCACTGTAAGCACCGATCACACGATCGCCGACATCAAGCATATCCTGCGTGCCCGTAATTTCGTGAATAAGGGTGAACTCGTGGTGAACATCGCCAGCATGCCCATCGCCGAACAGGGCATGGCGAACATGTTGAAATTGAGCTCCGCGTGAACGAAAAGGATTGGGACCGGACAGCCGCCACCTTCGATGAGGACGTATTCAACGTTCCAGCCAACGACCGCCGTGGCCTGATCCCTGGCTTTGTACAAGCACGCTCGAACATCGATGGAACTGCGGCGGATGTGGGCTGTGGCATTGGACGTACGCTCCCGCTCCTTGCCGAGCATTTCGGTGCCGTGGAAGCGGTCGATCTTTCCAGCGAATGTCTCGCCGTAGCCAGGGAAACCTGCGCAGCACGCACGAACATCCGGTACCATCATGTGGACCTGGCCTCGGACCCGGTACCATTCGCAGCGGTCGATCTGGTGCTCTGCATCAACGCATGGCTTATGCACGAACCGGCGCGCCGCAACAACATGGTGTTGAACACCCTTGCAGCTGTGAAGCCGGGTGGCCACATCCTGCTGGTGACACCCGCCTTGGAAAGCGCACTCTTCGCCACACACCGACTGGTGAGGTGGCAGCGCGAATTGGGCCATGCGCCCAAGGTGGCCCAGCAGAAAGCCTCGCGCGCGATGAGCGACCTGGACATGGGCATCGTGCTTGTCGACGGCGTGGCCACCAAGCATTTCCTCAAAGAGGAGTTGGAGGACATGTTCATGATGTATGACTTCCAAGTACAGGATGTGCACAAACTGGAGTATCCATGGAGCCGGGTGTTCGCCGAGCCGCCAGTGTGGATGGGGCCTCCACTACCATGGAACTGGATGGTGACCGCGCGGCGCCCCGTGTAGCAGGTCGACACACAGGTCAGCTGTCACGCCCCTCCATCTGCGGGCAGCGCGCTTTCCGCTTCAACTCCAGGAGGGATGCCTTTCTTGATCATATATGCCGTGGTGCATAGGTTCAGCAGGATCAGCACGGACTGGGCGACGAAATATTCGTGATGGAGATTGGTGTTCCGTTCCCCATCCGATAAGTGGAACAGATGATCCGAGAACAGTACGATCAAACAGGTCAAGAACCCGAAAAGGAGCAGACCGGGCCAATACCTGGTTAGCCGCAGATAACCCCGTAGTCCTCCGATCCGTCGCAGGTCCACCAACCAGGCTCTTCCGAACAGAGGCGCACAGAGCAGCACCGGTAGGAATTGGAGCCGGGCTTCCTTGGCCTTGGTCGCCACCAACACGATCAGCGTGTTGATGAACAGGGTGAAAAGGAAAGCCCGGACAAGCGTCCGATGGCGTTCGGGTGCCCGTGTATGGAAGGCATGGAGCAGGACGAGAAAGATCGGCAATCCCACAGCGAGATAAAGAAAGGACAGGCTTTCACCGGCGAGCTCCGCGGTCTCGAAATTCGCGTGAAAAAGCTGCCCGCGGCTTGTGAGCTCGCTTTCAGGGGCAGCCCCAAGCCCCCGGTACGGCAGGTAGTGGAACAGGAACAATGCGTAGGCTGCGATCGGAAAGGCCAGGGCCGCGAGCACCTTCCAGAAGGGTCCTTTGGCAGGACCCATGTTCCCATGTAGTCCGATCATCAGGAAGGCGGGGAACAGGATGAGCGTTGTTTCGCGGGCGAGCAAGGCACCGCAAAGACCCACGGCGAAGAGCACCCACTTCTGCTTGAGCAGCCAACCAAGCGAAAGCAGAATGAAGAAATACTGAAGCGGCTCGTCATAGGTATAGATCGGCGTGAAGAATGCGAACAGTACGGTGGGAAGGACATGGAAGATCACTTGTGCGGCCGCAGCCTCCCTTCGGGAATGGTCCAATTGCAAGGCGAGACCGTGCACAAGCAAACCGCAAACGAAGAACAATCCGAATCCGATGATCACGAACGACCATGCTTCCGTAGGCCCGACCATGCTTAGTCCTTCGATGAGCCAGGTCGTAAGCGGGCGTCGAACGAAGGCAGGCTCCAGATCCCGATGGACCTCTACGACATAGCTGAGATAGCGTTCGGCCAGTAGTCCCTCCTGTACTTCGTTCCCCATCTGCACACTGAACATGCTGGTGTTGAACGGTGCAATGTGCAACAGGAACGAAACCAGGGTGAGGACGATACCCCGCAAGGGCGTGATCCAGATCGATCCCTTCTTCATCGTAGCCCAATGTAGATCTTCAGAAGGGTCGAAGATGATCCACTTGAGCCCCGATCGGATACGCATGTGCAATATTCGAAGCCTGAAGTTCCCGGAAATTGCCTCGGAACGCTTCGATCCGACCACGAGCGGTGGGAGAGTAGGCAGCATATCTTCACGGAATGTGGTCTACATAACAAGCACCTCCCCCATGGTAACACGATACGCCTTGTTGATCGGCTTTTCGGTACCCTTCGCCGCCTTCGCTCAACCACAACTACCGGGCTTTGCGGTCAGCGATACGATCACCATGCCCTGTCCGCAGGACACCACGGTGAATATTCTCACCTATGTGGACTGGGAAGCGTACCAGACCGTGGACGACACCTGGAATGGCCCGCGCGACACCACGGTATGCGTGGACCTGGCGCATGTGATCGGGATAGGTGTGCACCCACGGATACCCGTGGACCAGATCGATGCAGCGCGCCCGGTATTCCTGCGTGCCCGGTTCGATGACGACACGGTGCTGCCGCTGACCTCCGATAACCAGTACACGTTCAGCTTCTCGGCCTTCATCAACACGCTGTTCGAAACGGGTGATTGTCCGGGAGGGCCTTGTACAGGCGTTCAGGCCGCAGTGCGCATACCAAGCGCGGATGGTACAGGTACAGATCTTCGATGGTACGAGGCTGCCTGGCAGGAGGATCCATGGAGTGCATTTCCTTTCGCCCTCTGCGTGCCTACGGAAAAGTTCGCGGTGAACGAGCTACGCGAGTACATCCTCAGCTTCAAGATCAGCAACCCGCAACCCGGCCAGTTCATCCAGTACTTCTGGAGCGATGTGATCGACCAGGACCTGTTCGGTAGCTTGGTACGGCTTACCCCGGATATCCTGCCACAATACAACATGGGCCCGCAGAGCTACTCCTTCGAAGGCTGGGGCTGGCAGAACTTCCTGGTAATGCACGCCGATACCACCTACCCGGATGGCAACCACATTTTCAACCTCGACTTCAGCCCGGTGCCCAACCAAGCCGTGCAAACAGAGGTAACGGTGAACCTGATGCCCTATACGGGATTCAACTTTCAGCCCTTCACCCAGCTGCGAGGAGGGCTTGTGGAAGGGAACGACACGTTGCGCCACCCCCTTACCGTGGTGAACAACGGTGCTGACCTATGCCTGGGCTGGGAGATCGTGGAACTCATCTGGAATGGTGGGGACCGCTACGTGCATCACGATGGTCATTTGGAATTCGGCGGTCGCAACAGCTGCTTCATGTTCCAGCCCGGCAGTACCTTGGAAGTGGCGCCGGGTAGCACCTTCCAGTACGGACTGAATGGCCGGGGCATGCTGGCATTGATCAATGGGTCGCGGCTGCGCATCGGCACCGGCGGCGAACTGGTCATGCATGGCACCTTGGTGATCAAGGAAGCGCCCGGGGTCATCGAGGCCCAGGACTGGCAATTGACACTTGGACCCGGCGAGCGGCTCAGCTTCGCGCCCGGTTCGCGCATCCACAACGCTTTCAGCATCGACGGGCGCATGAAACTGATCGTGACGCTGGATGGGGGCAGCATTGATATCAGTGGGCTTGGCCCCGAGGATCGGCCCAAAGTGGTGGTCATCGAACTGCCCAAGGAGGAATGGACAGATCTGCGCGTGTTGGGCAACCCGGCGCACGATGAGTTGGTGCTGACCTTCTCCGTACGCGAGGAAGGAACGGTCGGGTTACGTGCCATTGACGCGTTGGGCCGTCGTGTCGCGGATCGTGTTGTGACCGTTTTACCGGGAGAGAACCGCTTGTCCTTGCCCCTTCATGGCATGCGGCAGGGGGCATATATCCTTGAACTCACCTTCGGCCAGGAGCGGCGGGTGCTCCGATTCGTGAAGGAATGAGCCACCTAGCAATGGACGCCAGCCCATTTGCGATTCGGGCATGGAGACCCTGAACGAGGAATGGCACGACCTGCAATAGGCCGTGCCATTCAAGTTCGGTAGTGCCAGCACTATTGCTGTGCGATCAATTTGCCGGTTCGTACGGTGCCGCTCTCATCGGTGATCCGGTAGTAGTAGACCCCGGTGATACATGCTTCTGTACTGATCGTGTTCATGTGGCTCCGCAGTTCGGTGCTTGATACGACCGAACCCAGTGCATTGTAGAGCGTGAACACTCCGTTCCGGATCGGAAGGTCGTTCAATTGAACGCTGATCGAGTTTGAAAAGGGATTCGGGAAGATCGCGATCTCCTCAGTCCCTTCGATCGAAGGAAGGTCGGTCGTAAGATCACACGCCATGGTGGTGGTGATCGCCGTGACGGTCAATGCACCGGTGGTGGTGAATGCACGCCCGTCCATGACAACGCCGGTGTTGATCGCGCCCAGTGCACCGTTGTTGCAGATCAAATTACCCCTGAAGATGGAGTGGTCGTTGATGTTCACCGCCCCTTCGATCTTCCAGAACACATTCGTTGACCGGGCCCCATTGCGCAACACGATACGCGAGTGGGTGCTGGTGGAGAATGCACCGTTGATCGTGATCACGAAGATCGCATTCGCATTGCCTCGCGCATCCAGGAAAAGGGTGTCCGTCAATACGGTGGCAGCGTTCAGTAGATAGGTATGTGGGGTGAGCACCAGGTTGTTGCCGAACTGGGCCGGGTACAACAATTCGATGTCATAGGGCAGGGTGTTCAGGTGGTCGTACGCAATGGCAAGATCAGCCGCGCATTGGGCGGTGGAAGCATCGGGGATCAAGTGGATCGTACCGGTCACATTCGAGGAGTTGAATCCGGTCGTAAGGCCGCTGTTGGTCCCTACATCACCGGTAACAACAGTGACCCCGCTGTTGGATACCGGTCCGCTTGCGGAGAACAGGCTGTAACAACCCATGGCGCCCAGCGGCGGTGCTTGAGGACCGGTGAGCAGTGGGCTGCCGCAACCCGTGGGCGTGTAGACCAGGGCACCATTGAGCGTGACAGCGCCGTTGGTGGACAGCGCGCGGCCCTCCAGGGTATCATTCACGTTCATGTTGATCGCCGCATTGTTCGCGATGATGGTTCCCTTCATGGAGGTGCCGGCCGCCATGCTGACCAGCCCTTCGATCATCCAGTAGACGTTGCATGCCTTGGCACCATTGATCAGCTTCACCCGCGAGCCGGCCCCTGTGGAGAAGGCGCCCTGGATCTTGATGATGAAGACAGCATTCGGGTTGTTCTGCGCGTTCAATGAAAGCACCAGGTTGAGCGCCGAGGCGCTGGAGATGGCGTGTACCCCTGCGGTGAGCACCTGGCCATTCCCGAGCAAGGAGTCGTGGAAGAAGGTGGGGGTGGTGGCGAGCAACTGTTGGTACGCGGCAAGCAGGTCGGTGGAGGCCTGGGCGCTTGCACCATCGTTGTCGTGCATCACGCCGTTCACGTTGCCGAAGCCCGTGCTGGACCCACTGTTGGTCCCTACATGACCGGTGACATGCGAAATGCCGGAATTGGTGACCGCACCAACGCCCGAGAAAAGAGCGAAATCAGCGGCGGTGCCAAGCTCTATGGCCTGGCCTTGTGACGTGCTTGAAATACCACAAGCAAGAGCTGACAGGAGTAGTGTTCTACGTATCATGATAACCGGGTAAGAAATGAAAGCGCGGAGAAGTTCGCGGCAGCCTGAGTGCTTCACGCCCGGTTACTCTAACGATCAAGGACGATGATCGCCAACAGACCACCCTACGTCACTTCCTTCGTGGGGTTACACAATGGAACGATGTAGGCTCCGCAACGTGGTTCATCGTCCTCCTACCAGCAGTTGCCAATAGAACCCCGGCTTCTTCAGCCGTGCACGCATGTCCAGATCAGTGAACATACTGCTGATGGTATCCGCCAGTGCAGGGTTCCGGCTGGCGCGGTCCACCACGAAGTCGAACAGCCACGGCTTGTTGGCAAGCTGTTGTAAGCGTGTGCTGATGGCGAGTTCCTGACCCAGGCGTTTCCATACGCGCCGATCGTATGCGTTGAGAAATTTCGGTGAACGGTCGTTCCTTGTGTGTGCCTCGCTCGCCACGTCCGCGGCATGCACACCACTGATCATGGCGTGGCTGATGCCTTCTCCTGTGAATGGATCGATCAGGTGGCCGGCGTCGCCGATCAGGAGGTAACCATTGCCGCTCAGCTTGTGCCGTTTGCTGGCCAGGGGTAGGCCCATGCCTTGAATGGGTCCGTCCAACGTGGCTGCTGCGAAGCGCTCCTTCAGCGTGGGGTGTTCGGCAAGCAACTTCAGCAACATCGCCTTCAGGTCCACGCGTCGCTTCTTCACCACATCGCTACGCAAGCCCAGACCCACGTTGGCGCGCCCTCCTGGCAGGGGGAATATCCAGAGGTAGCCGGGCAGCAGTTCATTCAGGAAGATCAGTTCAATGAAGCCCTGTGGGTCAAGACCCTTCACACCGCTGAAATAAGCCCGTATGCCGGCAGCATGATGTCTCGGCTCCAAGGGCAGGCCGGCCACATGGCGTGCGAAGTGCGAGTTGGCACCGCTGGCGTCGAGGATGAGGGGGGTGGTGATCGTTGTGCTTTCCTCCAGCGTTACCTGCCAACCGTCATGGGTGCGCTCGAAGGACCTGGCCGCAGTACCCTCCAACACGGTGATGCCGGGCTTGCCCTTCACTTTTTGGAACAGGATGTTGTCGAAGTCCATGCGCGGAAGAATGGCGCCAGGTGCTGCGCCAATGCCGGTATCGCGGCTGAAGGGCACGCGCAGCGCCCTGCCCCCGGGTGCCACGAACACCACGCCCCAGCTGGGCATGCGGTGTACATCAGCGTTCACTTGTTCAGCAAGGTCGGGGTCGATCCGTTGCAGGGTGCGCATCACCTTACCACTGAGGGCATCGCCGCACACTTTGTCGCGGGGGAACACGGCCTTTTCCAACAGGACAGCAGGTACGCCATGCCTGGCCAGTTGCAGGGCGGCCGCGCAGCCGCCGGGGCCGCCGCCGAGGATGAGGACGGGGCTATGCAGGGTGCTCATACCCGGAACGTGCCGGCCGTGAACTGGTCCAGGAATCGCACATCGTTCTCCCAGTAGAGGCGCAGGTCGGGCACGCGGTAGAGCAGCTGCGCGATGCGCTCCACACCCATGCCCAATGCGAAGCCGGAATACACTTCGGGGTCGATGTTGCAGTTGGCCAGCACGACGGGGTCCACCATGCCACAGCCCATGATCTCCACCCAGCCGCTGTGTTTGCACACGTTGCAGCCGGGGCCGCCGCAGATGGTGCAGCTCATATCGACCTCGGCACTGGGCTCGGTGAAAGGAAAATAGCTGGGCCGCAAGCGGATCGAGACCTCTGGACCGAACAGGCTTTTGGTGAAGTGGTCCAGTGTCCCCTTGAGTTCCGCGAAGCTCACGTTCTTGTCCACATACAACGCTTCCACTTGGTGGAACATGCAATGGGCACGTGCGCTGATCGCTTCGTTGCGATAAACACGCCCGGGACTGATGGTGCGGATGGGAGGCTTGCCGTTCTCCATCACGCGCACCTGCACGCTGCTGGTGTGGGTGCGGAGAGCAAGTTGATCGCTACCTGTTGCTCGTTCTTCCTCGTTCGAGCGCACGAAGAACGTATCCTGCATGTCGCGGGCAGGGTGGTCCGGCGGGAAGTTGAGGGCGCTGAAGTTGTGGTGATCGTCCTCCACCTCGGGACCCTGGCTCACGGTGTAGCCGATGCGTGCGAAGACCTCCACGATGCGTTGGCGCACGATGGTGATCGGGTGCAGGCTGCCGGTATGTGTCGTACTTGATGGGGCGGAGGCGTCGATGGCAGGACCGCTGGATCCGGGGCTTTGTGCGACGGCCTGCTTCAACGCGTCCACTTTTGCCTGGGCTGCCTGCTTCAGCTGGTTCATCCGCTGACCGAAGGCGCGCTTTTCTTCTGGAGCGACCTGCTTGAAGTCGTCGAACAGCGAGGTGATCGATCCGTTACGGCCCAGCAAGGCCACGCGGAACGCCTCCGCCCCCTCCGCGTTGGTGGCTTGGGCTGCAGACACTTCGGCCTCCAATGCGGTGATGCGTTCCAGGATGCTCATTCCAATATGCGCATGAACATGCGAAGGTCCTGCATGGGCCGATCCCGGTTGTCACAGGGCAGGGCCGCAATGGCATCGAGCACATCCAAGCCGGTCATCACCTGGCCGAATACGGTGTAGCCACCATCGAGGTGGGGCGCACCACCGTCGCGTGCGTAGTCCATCCTGTCGGATACACTGTACTGCACTTGCTGGCCCAGGCGTGCACTGCGCTCGGCGATGCGATCCAGGTCCTGGTCATTGTATGTGCGGCCCTGTACGATGTAGAACTGGCTGCCACTGGAGCGTTTCTCCGGGTTCACATCATCGCCCTGTCGTTCTGCGGCCAGTGCTCCCTTGCGGTGGATCAACCCGGTAACGATCTCTGCGGGAACGGTATACCCCGGACCACCATCCCCCAACATGGTCTCTCGCCTGGCGTCCTTGCTGCCGGGATCCCCACCCTGTACCATGAAGCCTGGGATCACCCGGTGGAAAAGCAGACTGTCATAGGCTCCCTCGCGCACCAGTTCCAGGAAGTTATCGCGGTGAAGTGGCGTTTCGTTGTACAAGGCAACGACCATGATCCCCAGTTCGGTGCTGATCTCCACGATGGGGCGCGGTGGGGTGTGGCCGGGCTGTGCCTTCACCCCGGAAAAGGGAAGCAGCAGGATCCCGAACAGGACCGACCGCCAGGGGCCACATTGCGGGATGATCGTGCGCTTCATTACATTTGACATTCGCCAGGCCCACTGGGCAAGGCGCCCAAAAGTAAAGCAATGACCAAACCTGTGATCCACCGACTCTTCACCAATGCCTTGGTCATTGCTGTTGTGGCGACCATTTTCGCGGCGTGCAACAAGGAGGAACCAACGCGTGTTGCCATCATCGTGACCGATGAGGCGGGAAATCCTGTGAGCGAGGCCTACGTTTCATTGTATGCCGCTCCGGCTTTTCCCTTGGGGGACCCCAACCGTTTGAACAAGGAGGCATATACCAACGCAGCAGGACGGGCCGATTTCGACTATTCCGAATTCTACAAGCAGGGACAGGCCGGATTCGCAGTGCTCGATATCCTGTGCACCAAGGATTCCCTGATCGGCCGCGGTATCATCAAAGTGCTTGAAGAGGAGAACAACGAGGAGACGGTCATCCTTGAGCCCATGTAGGAGGGCGCTTCATACTTCCTCGAAATAGGCCAGCACGGCCTCCTTCATCAACCGTTCCTGTTCGCCGGCCTCAAGCGCCGGCAGTTCCTTGACGCGTTCGAAATGCGGCCAGCCGTCGGCATCGCGGCCAAGCTCGCGGTAGTATCCGTAAGGCATCAATACCACACAGATGGCGATGTGCATCAGCGCCACCTTCTCATCCTTCTTGAACTCACGGGCGTGTTGCCCGAGTTCCTGTACGCCGATCAGGAACAGGATGGCATTGAGGTCGGGGGTGCCCGCGTCGAAGCGCTTGGTCAATCCGTTGACCAGATCGCGCCAGCGTTTGTCGAATGAAAGGTCCAAAGGAGGGGGATGAGCAGGGTGATGCCATGCGAAGGTGCATGGTGGAATGGCAAAGATGCACGCTCCGGTCGCTGTGTTGACCACCGGTCCCGGACCATTTCCACATCTTCACGGCGTGAACATGAACTGGCTCGATTGGCTGTTGATCCTCATCCTGGCATTCGCCGCTTTCCAAGGACTGCGACGCGGATTCATCGTGGAGGTGTGCTCCCTGCTGGCCATGGTGGTGGGCATCTGGTTGGCAGCCCGGTACAGCGAACGACTGGGTGAAGCGGTTGGTCTCGGTCCGGACCAAACAACGATCGCATTCGTGTTGACCTTCCTGGTCGTGCTCATCGGAGTTCATCTCCTCGCCCGGGCCCTTACCAAGTTGATCGATCTGGCTCAATTGGGGATCCCCAATAAACTCGCCGGGGTGGCCTTCGGCATGTTGCGCTCGGCCTTCAGCTTGAGCATCATGCTGAACCTGTTGATCGGTTGGAGTGATGGGAACATGCCACCGCAGGAGATCCGCGAGGGCTCATCGATCCACGACCCGTTGCGTGCGTTCGCACCACTGATCGTTCCCGCCCTTGGGGAAACGAAGTGGGTGAAGGAGGCGATGGAAAGACTTCAACAGGAGGCATCGGACTTGCTCAACAAACAAGTCCAGGACCATGCTCACTGAGCTGTGTCGGTGACGGTTACCGGGTCACGCGTCCACGGTGAACTCTGGAACAGCCACACCACTCCCACCAGGAGCAAGGGCATGGCGGGGTTCTTGAAACGGGCATCGGTGGTGGTGAGCGCTCCGGATATGATCAGGTACGCCGAGAGCATGAGCACCAGCCATAACCAATACGGGATCCGGCGTAGCTGCATCAGCCAGCCCAGCGACGAAAGCACCAACAACAACGAGAAGAACGTGGAGATGGCAAGGATGCTCCGTGCAGCGAAGGGCATGTCGCCGAAGAAAGTGGCGATGTGTCCACGTCCTGGTGCGCCCAGGATCTTGATCGCTTTCCAGGCATGGAGCCCCGTCCATGTCAGTGGGTGTTCGCGCATCGTTTGGAACACCTCGCCGCGTAGCCGATCGAAGAAGGCGTGGAACTCCTTGCGGTCCTCCCAATCCGTGAAGCTTGCGCGGTTGCGCAGCGAGCGGGTCCAGCCTTCGGCAGCAGGGTCGCTGGCCGCATGCAGGGTCTGAGGCACCTGGTAGTAGCCCGCGGCCACGACACCTGCATCGCCCAGGTAGAAGCGGTCCAACACCACGTGGTTGCGCCAGGCCCAGGGTAGCAAGAACAGGACCCCGAGGCTCGTGAAGGCGAGTGCCTTCACCACGGAGCGATGCACCAGGAAAAAGCTGGCAAAACCTGCCAACGGGATCAGCCAGATCCCATTGGGTCTGATCCATGCGGCGGTGGCAAAGAGCACGGTGGCACTCAACAGGAAACGCCACCGAGCGCCCTGCAACAACAGCAGGGTGCCGCTTAGCAGGAACAGCGTGAAGAAGGAATCTGTGAGCACCTGGCCTGCCAATAGGATGTCCATCGGTTCAATGGCCATCAAGGCAGCAGCGGCATGGGCGAAGTGGATCTTCAAGCCAACATGGCGTGCGAGCAGGAACACCAGAATCACCTTGCTTGCAGAGAAGAAGGCTTGCACCAATAAGATGAGCATGACATGGCCCCCGAGCAACCAGAGCAACATCGGGTAGCCGGGCATCTTGATCGTATCGGGGATGTCCAATGGATGGAACATGGAGTACACACCGTGTTCCAGGTTCTCCGCGAGCAGCAGGTATATGCCGGGATCGAAACGGAGCTGCCAGCCAAGGTCAGCGTGGTGCGCAACGAATGCAACACGCAACACCAAGGCCAGCGCGAACAGGCTCCAAAGGCGGCGGTCCTTCAAGAACGCGGGTGAATGTGCTGGGCTGCGCATCGGTCGACCGAAGGGCAGCGGGAAGGTAGTCCCCAGGTCGTTGTCAGACCTTCTTTACACCCACGGCGTTCATGCCCTTTGGGCCGCGCTCCAGGTCGTAGGTCACCGTATCACCTTCCTTGATCTCCTCCAAAGTGCCGCTCACATGGACGAAGTAGCGCTCCTGCGAGCCCTGTTCCATGATGAAACCGAAGCCCTTGCTGTGATCGAAGAAATCAACGCGTCCGGTACGTACGGCATTGGGGTCGGCCTCCTCCCGCTTGGGTACTCCCAGCTCGATGCTTTCGGGGTCGATCTCCACTTTTTTCTTCGTGGGATCCGGCGGCGTACTCGTGATCATCCCGTTCTCATCCACATAGGCGATCATATTGTCCAGACCTCCGCCCGAGGAACTGGCTTTGCGCTCCTCCTTCTTCTGTTGCTTGTCTTCCCGCTTCTTCAAGCGGTTCTTTTCTTTCTCGCGTTTGGCGAAGGTGGACTGGGATCGGGCCATGTGTGTTCGCTTGGTGTGCGGGGTTAGGGTGCTCCCCGGCCGCGTGAAGATACGGTCTTCCGCGAGATCGGGGCTCTGAAGGCTTGGGTTGTATGCCCAAGGAGCGCCTCCGGAATCCAGTTCAACGCTTCGCATCGATCAGCGCAGACCCTGAGGTCGACGGTCCCATTCGTGCGCGAGATCCACCAGCACGTCGCACATGCGGTCCATGGTGGTCGGGTCGAGGCAGTCCAGCGTATCCAAGCGTGTGTGATAGGTAGGGTGAAGACTTCCCATGGGCAGCCCCACGATCGATGTGGCTGGAATACCCCGTGCACTGAAACTGCTGGCGTCCGTGCCGCCGATCGGTATGGTTCCCGGCTTGCGGGGCAGTCCATTCCTGGCGAAGGCATCGAGCACCGTGTCGATCAGGGGACGGTGATGCGTTTGCATGGCCATCAGTTCGCGCTTGATCACGAACATGTTGTCGATGTCCAGGATGCCGTCGAGGTTGATCACATGGGCACCTTCTTCCCGCAGTTGCTGCTTGTGGCGATCGGCATAGGCACCACTGCCTTTCAGCCCGCATTCCTCTGACCCGAAGCTCACGAAACGGATCCGGGTGTGCTGCAGGCGTTCACCAGTTGCCAGGCGTCGCGCCACCTCAAAGGCCACCGCAACGCCACTGAGATTGTCCTGTGCGCCTTCCACCACGCGCCTTCCATGGATGAAGAAGAATGCCAGGGACAAGGGCGAAAGTGCCACGAAGACCCACCACGGAACACTCAATGGAACGGGCCAGTCCGCCAGCAGCGCCGCCGCATAGTATAAGGGCAACAATACCCACGAGAGCCCGGCGAACACCATCATGCGCGCACCCCAGCCCTTCAGCCAGTACCACCAGATGAATTCCGGGGTGCTGTCCATGTGGCCGGTGAAAAGGAGCGTGCTTTCGACCTTGCCCAACGGTTCGATCGTACCCACCACATTGTGGGAACGCAGATTCGGGTACAGCCCATCCAGCACGGCGTGGAACAGCACGAAATGGAACACGAACAGAACGGCATTGAGCAGTGCCACTACCAGAGCCAAAGCCAGGGACCAGAACGGCAGCAACAGGGCCAACGCAAAGCCAAGGGTGAACCAGCGTAGCGATGCGAACTTGGCGCGCAAGGCAGCGTCGAACTCTTCCACAGCCACCACGTCGCAGAACTGTCCGAGGGCTTCACACAGATGCTGTTGAGCATTGGTCTCGGCAACACTGCCCGCCCTGCGCGGCCCGAATTGCTTGATGAAGTGGGCGACGAACGCGTAGGGGGAATCCATGCTTCAGCTCCGCACCGTGGTCAATGATGCGCGCCGCACCTGGAAGGTGAAGTACAGCATGCTCACGCCAGCGGACAATGCCACGAAGATGGTGAGCCAACTCGTCCACGGCAGCAGACCAGTACGGTGCAGCACGAGGACCACCGTGCCGGCCATGTAGAGCAGGCGGAATATCTCCAGCGGTACCGCCCATTTGCGTGCTTGAAGGATGCCACCCCAGCTCGTGATCATGAGGAACAGTCCAGCGGACATGAGCACGCGGTCCAGGGCTTCCAGTGGCCACTGCATGTTGATGGTGACATACATGTAGCCCAATCCGAGGATCACCTGTGCGATCAGGTAACCGGTCGTGTTCGGGAAGGGATCACTGTGGAACTTCTGCTGTTCCGCCAGGGTGTAGCCGATCCGTTCGGGGACCGGCTCGTCACGCACATCGGCGGGCCGCCAACCGGTGGGCATGAACCAGATGCGCAGTTTGTCCCACCAGCTCCTGGTGCGCATGGCATCGCTCCACAACTGACGCCAGAACTGGAAATTGATGAAGATGGGATCCCAGGTGCGCGGTGGATGTGTGATCCCGTAGCACACCTCCTCCTGCTCCTCCTCGAAACTGCCGAATAGCTTGTCCCAGAGAATGAGGAACTCCGAGTAGTTCTTGTCGATGTACTGCGGATTGACGCCGTGGTGAACGCGGTGGTGGCTGGGTGTGACGAAGAGCTTTTCGATCCAACCCATGCGGCCTATCAACTGGGTGTGGTGCCAGTAGGCCAGCAACAGATGTACAGCTGCCACGGCGTAGACCTGCTCGGGGCTGAAGCCGATCAGCACCAGCACCCAATCGAAGAACACGAACTGGAAGATGCGTTGTGTGAAGCTGGCGCGGATCCCCACCGAGAGGTTCATCTCCTCGCTGCTGTGGTGCGGCATGTGCGCGGCCCAGAAGATGTTCACGCGGTGGCCCGTGCGGTGGAACCAGTAGAATACGAAGTCGGAGATGATCAACAGCCCCAGCATGCTGTACCAGGTGGTGGGGATCTGCCAGGGTGCGAACTGGTACAGCCAGCCGTACCACTTGTACACGAAGAAGGCCACGGCCAGGTTGATGCACTGGTTGCCGATGCCTGTGCCCAAGTTGGCGATGGTGTCCTGGAAGTTGTACACGCCCTTCTTCATCCGCACGCTGTAGATGATCTCGAACAGCAGCAGCGCCACCACGATGGGGGTGATGAAGGCGTAAACGTTCATGGCGAATGTGAGCCACCGAAGTTAATGGCGCGACCGTAACGCGTAGGCGATCTTCGATCCAGCGCCATTCGAACGAAACGATAACTGCTTCACGGATCACATGAGAGCCTGCGATCTCGCGATAGCCCGGCCGTCCTTCTATCTTCGCCACGCTCCATCCAAGCACATGCAATGAACAAGGTAGTGGCCAACGCCGATGCGGCGCTCGAAGGGATCAAGGACGATATGACACTGATGGTCGGGGGCTTCGGCTTGTGCGGCATTCCGGAGAACCTGATCGCCGCGCTGGTGCGCACGGGTGCGAAGGGACTCACCTGCATCAGCAACAACGCCGGCGTGGACGATTTCGGTCTTGGACTATTGTTGCAGACCAGGCAGATCCGCAAGATGATCAGCAGCTACGTGGGTGAGAACGCGGAGTTCGAGCGACAGATGTTGAGCGGGGAACTGGAGGTGGAACTGATCCCACAGGGTACGCTTGCCGAGCGGTGCAGGGCCGGGGGTGCGGGTATTCCCGCCTTCTTCACACCCGCCGGTTACGGCACTGAGGTGGCCGAAGGCAAGGAGACCCGCGAGTTCCACGGCAAGATGCACGTGATGGAGGCCTGGCTCCGCGCCGACTTCGCAATGGTGAAGGCCTGGAAAGGGGACCGCTTCGGAAACCTGGTGTACAAACGCACCGCCCGCAACTTCAACCCGATGATGGCCATGGCCGGCAAGATCACCGCGGTCGAAGTGGAGCACCTGGTGGAGCCTGGCGAACTGGACCCCGACGAGATCCACACACCGGGGATCTTCGTCCAGCGGATCTTCCAGGGAAGCAACTACGAGAAACGCATCGAACAACGTACACTGCGCACCAGGAGCTGAACCGCCGCGCGATCGATCGGGCCATGAGCAGCAGCACCGCAACGGTTCCGATGCAACACCACGATGCCGATCGCTGGTATTTCCGGGTCGTCACGCTCCTGTTGCTGATCTACATCACCTTCAGGGCCGCGCTTGTACCCTGGGTGCACGATGAAAGCGCCTCGCTCTACTGGTTCCTGGAGCGGGAGGAGTTCCTTCCCTACGTGGCGCTGTGGGATGCCGGGAATCATTTTCTAAGCTCCGCCATCGGTGTTCTCGGCCACAAGCTATGGGGCCTTTCACTCCTGGGCTCGCGCATGGGCAGCGTGCTCGCCTTTCCGCTCTATGCATGGGCTGTTTATCGCATTGGCACCCGGATCGATGCACGGCACCTCCGCTGGGCCGTATGGCTCGCCTTGTTAGGCTGTCCGTTCCTGTTGGATTTCTTCTCCCTCTTCCGCGGCTATGGCCTTGGCATGGCCTTCTGGTTGGTGGCCATCGACGGCGGACTGCGCTATCGCGATACACGCCACCCCAGGGATCTGGTCCAACTCCTGCTCGGTCTGGCACTGGCCAATTTCGCGGTGCTATCGTTGGTGCCGGTCTGGGCTTTCATCCTCACCCTGGTCACGGCGGATCTGTTGCATCGCTGGCAGCGCACGGGATCCAGACCCGAAGGAAGAACGTTGGCCGCGTGGTTCCTCCTTGGTGTGGTGCCACTGATGCTCGGTCTTTTGCTGGCGTGGGAAATGCGCCGCCGAGGACTCCTGTATTACGGCACCACGGAAGGGTTCATCCCCGTCACCCTGGTCTCGTTGTGCCGCTATGTATTGGGCAGTGATCACGCGTTCGTGTGGGTGACCACTGCGTTGCTGGTCGTTGCCGCCACGGTGGTGGTGCCCGTGCAACGAAAGTGGCGAAGTGCCCTCGCGCTGCTAGCTGTGGTTCTATGGTCCGACGTTGCCATGCGCATCGGTATGGCGTGGCTGTTGGATGTGAATTACCCCGAGGATCGCGCGGCACTGCACATGGTGCCCCTGGCGATCCTCCTTGTGGCCTTTGCGGTGGATGCCCTTCCGGTGCAAAGGCGACTACCGCGCCAGTTGATCGTGTTGCTGCTTCTGTTCCTGCCGGCACGGGTGCTGTGGACCGCCAACGTGGACCACACGCTGATCTGGCCCGAACAGTCGGTGCCCGATCGTTTCCTGGCACACATCAACAGCATGCAACGCGGCAAGCATCGTCCCTTGATCATCGGAGCATACCACCAGCTGGACCTGGCGATCCCGTACGCAGCAAGACTGCATGGTCTCGACCTGAACCCGCCCGATGTGGATGGTTTCCCGGATGGTCCACACGATGTGCGCATCGTGGACCACCGTTTTCTCGACCAGGCGCTTGTCGGATTCCATCAGGTGGACCATGCACCCGGGCCGGGCCTGCACCTGCTGGTCCCGGATCGCAGCCTGCGCACGGCGATCTTCGCACGCACCAGTTTTCCGCAACCCGACCCCACCGCGGAATTCGCGGAGGTGTGGAGGGAAGACTCCCTGTCCAGCGAGGAGGAGATCTTGGTACAGGTGCGCTGCCACATCAGCGCCGACGCCGACTTCCTGGATCTGAGACTGGTCGTGAGTTCCGATCGGGAGGGTGAGCAATTGTACTATCGTGCCCGTCCCTTGGCATTGATCCGCCCACGCTGGCAGGGTGAAGAATTGCACATGGTGGTGCGCGTCCCGTCCGAACCGGAGGCTACGGGCCGCGTGGTATACTTCTGGAACCCTGCACGCACGCCCGTTACCATCATACCAGGTGAAGTGAAACTGCACCGAACCCATGTCAAGGTTTCCCATTAGGATCGACGACCGCCAAAGGGTCGCCTTCCTGATCACGGCGGGGGTGGTGTTCCTGTACCTGTTGCTCCGCGCCGCATTGGTGCCACTGGTGCATGATGAGGCCAATACCTTCTTCCACTATGTACACAACGGCACGTGGGTGCCGTTCATCGCGCATTGGGATGCGGGCAACCATGTGCTGGCCATGGCCGTGGGCAATTTCACCACGGCGCTGTTCGGTCCCTCGGCGTTCTCATTGCGCACCTTCGCCCTGCTCTCCTACCTACTCTATGCCTGGTATGTCTGGTGCATGGGGCTCTCCATCGCGGATGGAATGATACGCTGGTGTACGTGGATCGCACTTCTCGCCACGCCCTTCGTCCTTGAATTCTTCGCCCTGTTCCGCGGCTATGGACCTTCCATTGCACTATTGATGATGGCCGTGTACCACCTCGCCGAAACATGGCGTACCGATGGTGTGCGCCATGCCATCATCGCCCCTGTCGCACTGTCGCTTGCGGTAGTGGCCAATCTATCGCTGCTTCCGATGTGGGCAGCGGGCATGGCCCTTCTCGCTGCGCTGGCCTGGCGCTCGGAAGGACAGGGTGCGTTGCGCTTCACAGGATGGGTTATCGGCATGGTGCCCGGGGTGCTCATGGCCTTCTTCGCATTCGGGCTTCGGGAACGCGGCCTGCTCTACCACGGCAACATGCAGGGTGTGTTCAATGGCAGTGTGGCTTCCCTGGTCGAGGTGGTGCTCGGCACGAGTTACCTGCTCCCAAGGATGATCGTGGCGATGTTGTTCCTCGTGGTGCTCCATGCTGCGTATCGTGCGTTACGTACCGCTGACAAAGGGCCGCGCGCCCTGTTGCTGATCGTGACCGCCATGTTGTTGGTCTCGGAGCTGCTTGCTCGCATGATGCTGGGTTCTTTGTTGGATGTGCTCTACCCAACGTACCGTGCCGCGATGCATTGGATACCGCTGTTCGTTCTGAGCCTTGGATATGCAATGGACTGGATCGCCCGGGGAGCGGCGTATCGCCGTTGGGCAGCCCTTCTATTGTTGCTGCTTCCCATCCGTACTGCGCAGGTGGCGAACACGCGCTTGGTGACCAATTGGAGCGGGGAGTATCTGCCGGTCTCGCTGTTCGAGGCCGCCATGGACGCGCAAAGGTCAATGGGGCGCCCTCCGATCATTTCCGCACCCTTCACCCTGGCGTCCATCTGGGACCACCATACGCTGGTGCATGGCGATCAGGCTTTCCTATTGGATGTGCGGGATGTGCCGGACGGGAACGCTGACCTGATCATGGGCCATGCAGGCACATTGCCCGCGAACGGTTATCGCACCTTGATGGAGGCACGTGCCACCGGAAACCACCTTGTTGAGCGGGAGCGTTCCCTGCCTTGGATCACATGGGCGGATACGGTTTGGACGGCACCATCGGGAGAACGCGAGTTCGTTACCGTACTGGAGCGCGACCTGATGGGACGCCAGGGACTTCCGATGCTTGTCGCGTTCACCGCAGTGCTCAGTGGACCACCCAAGGAGAGGGGAGAACTCCACCTGGTGATCGAACTGCGCGACGCTTCTGGCGCGAACCTGCACTACCATGCTTATCCGCTGCATCGCCCATGGTCACATGGCCGCCGGTTGCCATTGCGCGTGGCGCATTCGCTCCCTTCCATCCCGCCTGAAGCAGCCCGGCTGGTATCCTACATTTGGGCACCCAGCGGTCGGGTGTATGCCGTTGATGCATTGATGGCCGTATTCATGCAGCTTGATGGACCGGACCCAATGATCCAATAGTCCGGTTCGATGTACATACCCCGCAAGATGGACTTGCATCGCGTATGCAATGTGGCCCCTTGTCGCATGGCAATAAGATCACGTCGATCATTATTTGTGCGGCCACTTTAGAGCACTGACAGCGTCCATTCGAAACATGTCATTCAACGCGGACATCGCTGGATCCGAACCCGAGGTGGATCCTGAAGCTCGTGCTGTAGGTCTTTCATCCCGGGGACACGGTCGCGAAGCTTATGGGTCCGGTCCAGAGCGTGTGCTGTTCCTCATCCTTGCCCTGATCGTGTTCGGCTATGTGGTGGCAAGGGCTGTGTGGGTGCCATTTGTGCACGATGAGGCACGTTCCTTCTTCATGTTCATCCAGAGCGGAAAGGTGCTACCATATGAAGCACCCTGGGACGCCGCCAATCATCTGCTGCCATCCGTGGTGGTCCTACAGCTATACAAGCTTTTCGGCCCTTCGCCCTGGGTGCTCCGCGCCTTCAGCGTGGCGAGCTACATGCTCTATGCGTGGTATGTCATGCGCACGGGACATTGGTTCCGCAGCAGCGTGGTGCGCTGGAGTGTCCGGGCCGCATTGTTGGGCACGCCGTTCGTCCTCGATCTTTTCAGCCTCTTCAGGGGCTACGGACCGGCCCTGGCTTTTCTGTTGATGGCCATGGTGCACGGCCATGGTTTTCTCCAACGTGACCACGTGCGCGATCTGTTCCTGTGCCTTCTCGCGTTCGCTTTGGCGGCATACAGCAACATCGCTTTGTTGTTGCCATGGGGCGGTGCACTTATCCTGTTGGCGCTGGCCGCGCTACCAGGCCGTACAGGACGTCAACGATGGACGCGCATCGTTCTGTTCGCAATGTTGGCAGTGGTGCCGTGGATCCATCTGGCCGACTATGCTTCACACCTCGCCGATCGGGGTGCATTCTACTATGGCACAACCGATCCATGGATGGGGACGCTGGGCTCAGTGGCCTTGGGGGTCACGGGGATCTATAGCCCGTGGGTGCTGGTGATCCCCTTGTTGTTGGGCGCCGTCGTGGCCGCGTCACGGTTGATAGTGGACCCAAAGACCAACTTCCGTTCGCCGCTGATGCTGCTCATGCTGTTCATTCTTGGCGACATGCTAGGGCGTGCGGCCATGCATGTGTTCCTGGGCACACCCTTCCCGTTGGATCGCACCGCCATACACTGGGTGCCGCCACTGATCCTTGGCGTTGCATTGGCGGTGGATCATATTTCCCGCAGGGTGCCCCTGGTCGCGGGTGCCGCACTGATCCTGTTGTACATGCCCTGGCGCGTGGCAAGCGGCGCGAACGTGCATACCATGGAGATGTGGGCCGATCAGCTGGTTGATGAACCAATGGTGCGCGCCATCGCGGAACGTGTGCAGGCATCTTCCACACCGCTCCTGTTGCACAGCACGGAGTTCGCCGAACGATCCCTGGCGTACGAAGCATACTGGCGGGGGCTGCATGTGCCCCCAGCATATGATGCGATACCCCCTGGCCTGCACGATCTGCTGATCGCAAATGGGGACCAAGGATGGGACGAGCGCCTTTACGCTCCGGTGATGCGCTCGGCCGCTGGTGGCCTGTGGCTTTTGGAACGCCGCGAGCAATTGGTCACAGAACTCGTCCTGGACACCACCTGCATTGCGGAGGGTATGGTGTACTCGTCGGTCTGGACAGGCGACCCCTGGCAATACGGATCGGGGCCGGTGTTGATCGACATATCGGCCCATCTGACCACGGGTCGATCGTTCCAAGGTTTCCTGGTGACGCAGATGCCCGATGAGCAGAACGGCAATGCATTCTATCATGGATACCGCCTGGAATTGATGCGCGATCGTTGGCAGGGCGAAGCCATGCACCTGCGCATCGGCCTGCCCCAACGCCCCCCGAACGCCGGCAACACTTCCATCTACTTCTGGGACCCCCACGAGCGCGGTATTCGTGTGGAGGATCTTCGGCTACGGATCCGTGTGGTCAGCGAGGAGTGATCCAAGACAGCAGTGTCCGCTACATTTGAACGGCCCGGCAAACTGTGGCCGGTTACACCGATCTTGATCACGAACATGGCATTGGACAAGCACGCGATGGCCAAACGCATCGCCAGGGAACTGAAGGACGGCTACTACGTGAACCTCGGCATCGGCATTCCCACTTTGGTGGCCAACTACATTCCCGAAGGCATGAACGTGGTGCTGCAAAGTGAGAACGGCATCCTGGGCATGGGTCCTTTCCCCTTCGAGGGGGAGGAGGACGCCGACCTGATCAACGCCGGTAAACAGACCGTGACCCTGTTGCCCGGCAGCAGCATCTTCGACAGTGCGAACAGTTTCGCGATGATACGCGGGCAGCACGTGCAGCTCACCGTGCTCGGAGCCATGGAGGTGAGCGACAACGGCGATATCGCGAACTGGAAGATCCCTGGCAAGATGGTGAAGGGCATGGGGGGCGCCATGGATCTGGTGGCCAGTGCCGACAACATCATCGTGTGCATGATGCACACCAACAAGGCCGGCGAAAGCAAGTTGCTGGAACGGTGCTCGCTACCACTCACTGGTGTAGGCTGCGTGAAGAAGATCGTGAGCGACCTCGGCGTGTTCGATGTGACACCCGAAGGTTTCAAGCTGTTGGAGCGGGCACCGGGTGTGAGTGTGGAGGAGATCAAGGCCAAGACGCAAGGAAGATTGGTGGTGGAAGGGGACATACCGGAGATGAGCTTGTGACCCGCACACCATGCGAGCCCTCCATGAACGGATCGGTCCGAGCTGGTTGCTGGTAGTGGGGTTTGTACTGATGTTCGCGGCATATGAGGGTGGACGCGTGCTGCACACACGACCCGCTCCCTACCACCTGTGGCGCCAGACGGATTGCCTGTCCATCACGGCCAATTATCAGGCGGGGAGAAAGTTCCTGGAGCCGGAGATACACGCGCGTATCGCTGACGATGGCCACGGGGGCAGCAGTGCAGGAGAGTTCCCCCTGATCTATTGGGCCATGGGCCAGGTGTGGAAGATCACCGGCCAGAGCGAATTCGCATACCGCTTGTTCGGTATACTCCTCCATTTCATGGCCACCTGGGCCTTCTTCCTCACGCTAAGGCGACTGCTGGAAAGCAACTTCTGGGCGCTCACCACGGCCCTGCTGCTCTTCACATCGCCGGTCATCGTCTACTACAGCATGGGCTTCCTGACCGACGTGCCGGCCTTCGACCTTGTGTTGATCGCGTGGTACTTCGTAGTGCGCCACGCACAGGAACAACGGCGACGCTGGTGGGTATGCGCCATGGGTTTCTTCGCCTTGGCTGCCTTGCTGAAGGTGAGCGCCGGGATCAGTTTGGTGGCCATCGTGGCACTGCTTTGCCTGGCCACGTTAGCGCCCGGGTCTTTCGGCGCTTACCGCAGGTTACTGCCAGGAACCAGGGTCGCGTGGATCACCGTCGCACTGGCCTTGCTGGCGATCACTGCGTGGTATTGGTATGCCGAAGGCTACAACGCCCGGCACAACGGCCGCTACACCTTCAATAGCGTTTGGCCGATCTGGGAAATGACCCCCGATGAGGTGGATCGGGCATGGACGTGGGCCAAGCAGATACTCGTGTTCCAGGTCTTCGATACCACCGTCTGGGTCGCACTGGCGGTGGCCTTGCTCGCCTTACTGGCCCATGTGCGAAAGCTGCCCTGGCCGGTGGTATTGCTCAATGCCTTGTTGCTGGTCGGCGTCGTTGTTTACACCATTCTCTGGTTCCACGCTCTGGACGGACACGACTACTACTTCATCAATCCCCTGATCGCCTTGCTGGTGTTGTGGTCCACCTTCCTGTGGTGGTTGCATCACGATCACCCACGTCTGTTCCATGCGCGTTGGCTGAAGGTGGCCTTCACACTGTTGCTGCTTTTCAATGTGGCCTATGCGGCCAACAACATGCAAATGCGCTACACGGTCTTCGGTCCCGTGGATACCTCGAAGATCCTTCCCATTTATCACAAGCATGAACTTCCATTCTGGAGCGCCATGGATTACTATGGCGTGCGCAGTACACTGGACATGGGACCGACACTGGATGAACTCGGCATCCCACCGGATGCGTTGATGATCTACCTCGATGACAGCAGCATCAACGGTTCCTTGTACCTCATGGGACGCAAGGGCTTCACCAGCTATGGTTACGATTGGAGCGATCCGTCCACCTACGAGCGTGTGCTGGATCGCGGTGCGGAATTCCTCGTGTTCGCCGAGGAACGTTGGTTGGAGGACCCTGTGCTGCAGCCCTACCTGGAACGCCCGATGGCCCGCCATGCCGGGGCTTACATCTTCGATCTGCGCAACATTCCCGGTAGGAGGGAGGAAGTGATCGTGCTGGAGTTCGGTGAGAATTTGGCCCCGCCGACCACCCTGCGCATGGACACGCTGCACTGCACTATAGTTCATGCTAGTGGGTGGTGCTTTGCCGGGTCGGAGTTTCCCTTGGAGGTCGATCGGCTGCCCGCATGGTCCAGCGGTATCCAGAAGGCCCAGGTCAGGATCAAAGGTGAATTCCACATGGAAGGGGCATCGACCACCGACGAGGTGTTCCTGGTGCTTGCCGAGGATGATGCGAATGGCCCGGTCAGCAATGTGGCCCGCCCCCTGGCCAATGGAAAGTTCGATCTGCATTGGTCCCTGTTCCTCCGCTCCGAAGCGGTGCGTACCAAACTCTACCTCTGGAACCTGAGCGGAAAGCCGTTCAGCATGGAGGGACTAAGTCTTGAGGTGCGACGTTGGACCGCTTCATCCGAAGAAGGTTGATCGTCAGTAGCCGGTCTTCAGCACATGAGCATGACACGCTTCTTTCGCTCGGGATATGGCAAAGCCTTCGGCTTGCTCCTTCTGCTGCTTCTGGCCGATCGGCTAGCTCTACTGTTGCATTTCGGGTTTGAGTATACCGGGACCGACGAGGTCGTGTTCTGGATGGGCGCCGAGGACTTCCGTAAAGGCATATTCCACGAACCCTACTTCTACGGACAGAATTACAACTTCATGTTGGAGGCCCTGCTGGCTGCGCCTCTGCTATGGTTCCTGCCGCACCATGTGGCACTTCCGCTGATCACCACCCTTCTGTCCCTCACGCCGTGGATCGTATTCGCCCGGGCCTTCGCTGTTCGTGGTGAAAATGTGGGTGCCCTGCTCTTCCTTGTAATGCCCCTTGCACTTCCTGTGGAATATGCCATGCTCACCATGGTTTCGCGAGGTTTTATCACGGGAATGGTCCCACTTGCCCTGTTGGCCGGTGTAATGGCAGGCGAGCGGGATCGCTACGCATGGGCTTTGCTGGGGCTGGCCAGTGGATCGGGAATGGTGCTCAACCCCAACAGTCTGGTGTTCCTGTTGCCTGCCACGCTTTATCTATGGCTGGTGCATCGTCCGGGTTTGCGTGATATCCTGATGGCTGGATCCCTGTTCGTACCATTCGTTGTGGTCCAATACTTCGCGCGCCGGTTCTACGTCCTGCACCCTGATCATCTGGTGCACTGGATCCCGGACCTGTCCTACGATCCCATGTCCCTGGTACAAGCCTTTCAGCATCTGGATCGGTACTTCATGTATCTCACGCCTATTCTGTGGTCATGGGGATGGGGGGCCTTGGTCGTATTGGGTGCTTTAGCGGGCTGGTCCTGGAAACGCGACCGTGTATTGGCGATAACGATGTTCGGCGCCTTGATCGGCACAGTGCTCATGCTGGGGGTGAACAAGGTGTCTGATACCACCCCTTCGCTCTTCCTGTCCGGGACCCGCATGTTCCTTGCATTGCCCTTGGTGGGGGCCATGGGACTGGCCTGGGCCACGCGACATCTCACTACCTACCAGGCTTCGTTCAGCTGGAAGCTCCTCCTGGCCATGGGGCTGGTATTGTGGGGTGTGCGGTCGGATATTCATGGACCAATAGTGGAACTGCACACACACAAGGAGGATCAAGGAGCAGTGGCCGTGGTTCGAATGGACCATTTGCGTGCGGACCTGGCTCCCTTGAAGCAGGTATCCGATCGCTATCAAGTGGACCTGATCATCGTGGTGCCGAATTGGCAGATCTCGACGGCAGTAATGTGCGTCCGGGCGTATAGCGCGGAATTGGTCGCACCTGGAATACCTCCTACCTTGATGCTCGAGGGCGATCGCCGCACGTGGAACTATCTGGCCCATGGGAATGCGATCCACGGGACAATGCTTCTATATGGACAAGACCTCGACCAAGAGGGTCCTCGACGGGTGTTGGGGCCTTCCATGACCAGCCCTGGTCCCAACATGGTGCTGGTGCGTAACAACACACGTAGTACACGGGATCTGCTTGAGGTCTTTGATCTCACGCTTAAGCGAAGCATGTATGATAGAGAGTTGATCGAATAACCTGCCAACGTTCAACCTTTCATCACCCAAAGGCGGTTCCCGAACAATGGGTAAAGCACCTGCGGAGGGTACGGATGGTGCCGACCGATGTTGATGCTATCCAGATATCTTCGCGACCCCCCAAGGCCATGGTCGTCCACAAGCTGTCCATCATCATCCCCGCCTACAACGAGGAGCGCACCATCCACCTGATCCTGGACAAGGTGCGCCTGGTGGCCCTGGACCATGGCATCGCCAAGGAGGTGGTGATCGTGAACGACGGCTCCAAGGATGGAACGGTCGACGCTGTGGAGCGGTACATGGCAGCGCATCCGGAGATGGGCATCAAGTTCTTTCAGCAGCCCAAGAACATGGGCAAGGGCGCAGCCATACACAGGGGCATTCAAGAAGCTACTGGTGATTACCTGCTGGTACAAGATGCCGATCTGGAGTACGACCCACGCGAGTACAACGACCTGCTTCGCCCGGTGGTGGAAGGCTTTGCAGATGTGGTATACGGGTCCCGCTTCATGGGCCACCACCCGCACAGGATCCTGTTCTTCTGGCACAGCATCGGCAACTCGGTGCTCACCTTCCTGTCCAATGCGTTCAACAATTTGAACCTGACGGACATGGAGACCTGCTACAAACTGATCCGCAGCGACATTGCCAAAGGGTTGACACTACAGGAAAAGCGCTTCGGCTTCGAGCCGGAAGTGACCGCCAAGCTCGCACGCGTGAGGGACATCAGGATCTACGAGGTGGGCATCAGCTATTACGGGCGCACCTATGCCGAAGGCAAGAAGATCGGCTGGAAGGATGGATTCCGGGCGATCTGGTGCATTGTGAAGTACGGCCTGGGCTGAGCTGCCTGATGCTCGGGCCGATCACTGCGCGGCTTCCATCGCGATCAGATAATTCACGTGCCCCTTCAGGATCGTGTCCACAGGCTGCGATTCAAGGTAGGCCTGCCGCTTGATTCGGGCGTACCACTTCTCGTCCGTGCGGATCTGCTGATCGAAGAACTCGCCATCCTTACCCTCAGGGAATACGCGCACAGGCTCCAAGCCCTGGGCCGCCACCAACTCAGGCGCGTCATCCTGCGCCAACTTATAGTTGAACAGCCGCAGGCCGCGCAGCACTTCGGGTGCGTCCACGATCAAGGGCGTTGCAATGTCCTCCAACTCCATGAGCTTGCCGCGCAGAAGCACATGGTCCTTCAGCATGCCCGTACGGCTGAACACGATCTGTCCATGCGGATGGGCTTGGAACAGTTCAGCCAACTCCGCCGGGTTGTACGCTTCATACTTGGCACCACCCACCACCACGGTGTTCGCATGGGCATGCAGCAGCAGGTAATAGGTGCGGTCCCATCCATGGAAGTCCAGGACCAACCCTCCGCCGGTCCCACTTTGCGCATTGATCAGCGTCAGCAGTTCATCGGTCTCCGTGCCCGGTAGGTGGGGGATCACTTCCAGTTCCCTGTAGTAGGTCATCACCAGGTCGTCCATCGCCTTTCCGAAATGGCCCTCACCGAAGGTCTTGGTGTAGTCCACTTTGTTCCAAAAGAAGGTGAGGGGGATCACGGATACGAACGCGGCCGTCATCAGTGCTGTGCGGACATGCTGCCATCGGGCACCTCTGAACACCAGTGCGACATACGGCAGCAAGAGCACCAGCCAGGTGACCAGGAAGCGGTGCTGCATCATCAACGAACCTTCCACGGCCTTTTGTTGGAACACCACTACCATCACTGTGATGGGGATGAGCCAGATCCACTGTTCGCGTGTGAGCGAGCGGCGCACCATGGCCACCACCAGTGCCACAAGCAAGAGGGCCATGGCCAGTGGCGAAACGTTGAGCATGAAGGACCAGGGAAAGAACAGCGCGCGCTTGAGGCGGTCCTCCGGCAGCACCTCGTCGTTGATGCCCTCCTTCAGCATGTTCCACACATCGTTCTGGTTCACGCTGTAGAGGAAGTCCCCGAAGGCGAGTTGATTGCCGATCATCCAGGTGGCAGGAAAGACCATGGCAGTGAGCCAGAACACCAGGGTGTAACGCCAACTGCGCAGGAGGAAGACGACAAGTGTCAGTGTGGCGATGATCACCCAGGCCTCATAGCGCAGGGCCGCAGCGCAAGTGATGAGCAGGCCACCGATGATCGCCGTGCGGTAACCCCGTTGCTCACGCGAGCCTTCCGAAAGAGCGTACAGTGCACAAGCGAGGAAGAAGCCATAGGACACTTCGGAAAGCGCCTGCATGCTCGTCCAAAGCATGATGGGGCTGAAGACATAGAGCATTGCGGCGAACACCGCACCCTTGCGCGAGCCGAAGAGGTTGAGGGTGAAGCCGTAGAGTGGGATCACCGTGAGTGCAGCGCACAGGATGTTCAGCGCCAAAGGCCCGGCGGTCTTGCCAGGCAGTACCAGCATGAACAGCGCATTGAGGTAGTGGTGCAGCGGCCCCCAGTAGCCCTCCTTGATGTAGTAAGGATCGAGCAGCCATTCATAGGCGATGTGGATGCGGCTCACCGCATCGGCCTGCACGGTGCGAGCCCAGGGGATCGATGCAAGGCGCACCACCAAGGCAGCCAGCGCGATCAGCAGAATATCCCGGCGAAATGGAAGCTGGAAGATCGTTAAGCGGCGCATGTGCGGCTGGGCCGGGTAGTGCAGGTAAGTGTCACAGGGGCAATGTAGTTATCCGCTGGATGCCCGTGGATCGGACCTATGGTACCCGTTCCCAAATGTCGATCAGTTTCTCCCAGTTCCAATCCGGGCCTTCCCAGGGCCAGAAGTACAGGGTGCTGAGACGGATGTTGATGAACACCAGCAGATACAGCGGCACGTAGGATAGATCGCGCCACAGTCGTCCCCGGTCCCAGATCCACTTGAGGCCCATGGCCAGCGGGATGGAGAGGAAGGCATAATGCTCGATGAAACCACGGTGACCGAAGGAGCCACCCAACCACCAGCTCCACCAGCTTGAATAGATGTACCAGGCCAACAGCCAGATCAGCAGGATAGGGCGCATGTTCGGCGCACCACGAAAGGCGCCGATCACCAGCGCCACCATCACGAAGATCATCAGCGGGGTATGCACGAACCACCCGTTCTGGTGGCTGAAGAGCACGTCCCACAGGTGCGGCTCGGTCCAGTTGAAGCCTTCACCCTTCTTGCCGTAGGTGAATACCAGCACACTGCCGGTGATGTATTTCAAGTAGATGAGTTGCGGCAGGAACAGGAGGGCCGCCACCAGCACACCGCCACCAGCGGCCAGGGGGTATGCACGCAGCCATCCCCACCTGATGCGCAGTGCTTCCATGGGGTTGCGGGCACCCAGGAAAAGGGGAAGCAACAAGGCGATCACATTCAGCTGGCGGATCAGGACCAACAAACCGCCGCATGCCAGCAACAGGAAGAGCTTGCCCGGACCGGGGTCCTCCAGCATGCGTAGGGTGAGATAGAGCAGCGCGGCGAACAGGAAGAAGGCGTACACGTGCGACATGCCCGGCTCGTAGGTGCTGTAGAAGAACAGGTTGGTGGCCCCCAGGAGCAGCATGGGCGTCAGCAGGGCCAAGGGGCGGCCCACGATATCGCGCAAGGCATGGAACAGCAACAAACATCCTGCGGCCAGATAAAATGCCGCTGCCAGGAACTGACACATCACGTAGGGATGCGAATAGCCATCCACGGGATAACCGCACAGCGAAGCCCAAGCGGTGGCGAGGAGGAAGAAGGGCAAGAGCATCCAAGCCACCCCCATGGTGAAGAGGCTCAGACCCTTGCCGTCCTCCATCGTGAAGGCCCAAGGCAGGTGACCCCAATCATGTGTGCCCAGCAATGCCGGCAGGAACTGGTAATACCCATAGGGGTCGCTTCCGTGGGAAAGCATGGTGGCGTGATGGTGCTCATTCACCAGGTAGCCTGTACGCGCGGTCACCAGGAACACCAGTATGGTGAGCAACACTTCCACGCGCATCGGTCCAAAGCGTTGCGGAATTGATCGGATGGTCGCCATGGCGCGGTGAAATTCGCATTGCGAAGAACGCCATCTTTGGTGACCATGGAAAGCCGCACGGCCCTGCACCCCTCCAACTGGTGGCTTCTGTTGGCAGCCACCACGGTGGTGATCCGGCTGCTTTCCGAAGGGATGCTGGAACCTGCGGACGGCGTGTGGCATTACCAGATCGCCCGCTGGTCCTGGACCCATCCGCACCTGTTGCTGGATCATTGGGGCAAGCCGCTCTTCACGCTGCTGGCTTCACCATTTGCCCAGTTGGGCCACTGGGGCATGTCGCTTTTTAATGCTCTATGCTTCGTGGCAACCTGTTGGGCCGCGGATGGCATACTTCGCCGTGCAGGCACCGTGGCCCGATGGGGCTACCCTCCGGCGCTTCTGTTGGTCCCGGTGTACGGCACCATGGTGTTGGCCGGAATGACCGAAGTGTTCTTCGGGCTGCTGACGGTACTGGTGCTGCGTGCCCTGGTCGAGGAGCGGTTCCTGCTCGCGGCCATGATCGCATCCTTCATGCCCTTCGCCCGGCCGGAATATGTGGTGGTACTTCCCTTGGTCGGGATCTGGCTGATCGTGCAACGGCAGTGGCGCATTTTGCCCTGGCTTCTTACAGGCCACCTGATATTCGCTCTGGCCGGGGCCATCATGCTGGGCGATGCGCTCTGGTATTTCCACAGCGACCCCTACACCGGTGCGGCCGACCTCTACGGCCATGGGGATCTGCTCCACTTCTGGCATGTGCGATCCCGCATTTTCGGCACACCCCTACTTGTCCTGCTGTTGGTGGCGCTCTTCGCTTCCCTGTATCTGGCCATGCGCAAAGGACAGGAGCGTCCCATGCTGCGCTCACTACTGGTCATGGCCTTGCTACCTGCCCTCGGGATCCTGTTGGTGCATGCGGTGCTGTGGTGGCAGGGTCTGAAAGGCTCGCTGGGTCTCGAACGGGTGCTGGCAACCGCTGCGCCACTGCTGGTACTGTTCGCGGTTTGGGCACCCGCTCGCCTTCTTGCGACCCGTGCTGGATCGGGTTTAGCGTCCAGAACGGGAGCAGTGTTGATCGCAACAGCTTACATAGGAGCAGCTGCCCACACATTCCTGTCCCGGGAGCGTGTTCCTGTTCCTGCAAACAATGAGATCGCGTTCCTGGACCGCGTCGCTGAGAACCTTTCCATGATCCCGAGACCTGAAGGCAGGTATGTGATCTTTCACCCTTATATCACCTACTCGCTGGGGCTGAACCCCTTCGACACAACGAAGAGCTTCGCAAAATGGCCAGGTGCCGGTTTCAGACCACAAGACCGCCTTGTGTGGGACGGTCGTTTCGGGCCGAACGAGGCGCACCTGCCGGTGGAGGAGCTGCTTGGCGACAGTACACTTCGCCTGAACGCTTTGTACGTTCCCAAGGAGCACATGTCAGTATTGGGGGGGCATCCCATGGAGGTGTTCGTATTCGAGCGAGGGAAAGGCGTACGCTGGCAGATGACCGACACGCTTTACAAGGATGGATGGCCGCTGGAAGAGCCCGATCGTTCGGAGCAGGTTCCGTGCGGAACGGAAGGTCTGTGTATCTCGGCTGCGGAGTTTCCGTTCTCCATTGAGAACTTACCGGTGGAGGCACCTGGAATGTGCTTCGCGGAACTGATCATTCAAGGCACGGTGCAATGGCTCGAAGGTGAAGGAGAGGTACAATTCGTGTTCTCTGAGGATGGCCCTGAAGGCCAGCGCGGCTATCGTTCCTTCCACTTGTCCGAAGGACCCTTTCAGCAACGCTATCGCTTGCCACCGCGCCCGCCCGCGCATACCAACAAGCTGTATTTATGGAACCTCAGTGGGAAGCCTTTTCAATTGCGCGGACTGGAAGTGATGGTCCAACGGACCTTCCAGCAAGATCCGTGATCAGCGCCCCGGTATCGCCTCGATCAACGACCGTGTGTAGGCTGCTTGCGGGCTTTCGTACACTTCATCTGATGCGCCAAGCTCGGCTTGTCGGCCTTTCTCCAATACCAGGATCCGGTCGCAGAAGTACTTCACCACGTTGAGGTCGTGGCTGATGAAGAGGTAGGTGAGGCCGTGTTCCTCCTTCAGTTCGTTGAGCAGGTTGAGCACCTGGGCCTGCACGCTCACGTCCAGGGCAGCGACGCTTTCGTCGCAAACCACCAGACGCGGCTCCAGGGCGATGGCCCGCGCGATCACGATGCGCTGTCGTTGCCCGCCGCTGAACTGGTGCGGGAAACGGTCGTAGTGCGCAGCTTCCAGGCCGACCCGTTCCAGCAAGGCAGTGATCCGTTGGCGTCTGGTGCGATCATCATTCCCCAGACCGTGGACCTTCATCGCTTCGGCGATGGCACCTCCCACGGTGATCCGCGGGTTCAAGGAGGAATACGGATCCTGGAAGATGATCTGCAACTCGCGGCGCAGGCGGCGCATTTCCTCCACGCTCAAACTGGTGAGGTCGCGTCCCTTGTAGAACACGTTGCCGGATGTGGGTTCGATCAACCGAAGGATGCTGCGTCCCAGTGTGGTTTTGCCACTTCCGCTTCCTCCCACCAGCCCCAGCGTTTCGCCGGGATATACGGCGAAGGAGAGATCATGCAAGATCTGCGCATCCGCCTTCGCGCTGCGGAAAAGACCCCTGGCGCCGGGGTAGGATTTGTTCAGCCCCTCCACGCGCAACAAGGGCTCCTGTTGCATGAGTTGTTGCACATGTGCTTGTCGTTCCACGCGCGTGATCGACCGAACACTGGGAAGGCTGCCAGCTGGTTCGGCAGCCGCGCGCATCACATCATCCACCGTGAGCAGGCGTTCGGGGTGCTTTTCCGGATCAGGCCTGCATGCGATCAGTCCCTTCGTGTATGGATGTTGCGGGGCTGTGAACAGCGTATCGATGGAAGCCTCTTCCACCACCTTGCCCTTGTGCATCACCAACACCCGTGTGGCCACCTCCCGTACCACACCCAGGTCATGGGTGATGAACAGCATGCCCATGCGGTACTTGCGCTGCAGTTCCTTCAGCAGGTCGAGCACCTCCCGCTGAACAAGCACATCCAAAGCGGTTGTCGGTTCGTCGCATACGAGCACCTTGGGCTCGCAACTCAATGCCAGGGCGATCACCACGCGCTGTTTCTGTCCGCCGCTCAGTTGATGCGGATAACGATCGTACAGCGCTTCCGGCTCGGGCAACTGTACCTCCCGGAACAATTCCACCACACGCTTACGGGCCGTGGCCTTGTCCACCTTGCGATGGTTCAGGATCGCCTCTGCGACCTGGTCACCAACGCTGTACACAGGGTCCAGGGCGGTCATCGGTTCCTGGAACACCATGGCCAGGTCGTTGCCCCGGTGGCTACGCAATTGATCGTCGCTGATGGCCAGCAGGTCCACGACCCCGGCGTCGGTATGCAGCAATGCCCTGCCTTCGGCGCTGGCGTGCCGCTTGTCCAACAGTCCCAGCAAAGCCAATGCGGTCACACTTTTTCCGCTGCCACTGGCCCCGACCAGACCGATGCACGCACTGCGGTGGAGGGTGAATGAGACCCGGTCCACCACGACGGTATCGCCGAAGCGCACCGTGAGGTCGTGCACCTCCAACAGCGGATCGTCAGCGCTGATCACACGAGGATGATGTTGGCCTCGGGGATAAGATCGCGACCGGTGAGACGCAGGTAGAGTTGGGCCGTGGCCACCACATCCTTCTTGCAGTAGGTCGCGATGCGTTCAACGTCCTTGTCCTCGTAATACACACGGGCCACATCGGCACCGCTGATGTCGTCCTTCGGTGTGGGTATGCCCAGGATATGGGTGAGCAGGGAGAGCGACGTGAATGCCTTCCGGTCGCCGAAGCCCCAAAGGGTCATCGTGTCCAGGTGACCGACTTCCCAGGGCTTCAGCCCAGCGATGTCCAACAGGCGGGGCAGCCGTATCCTGTGCACGATGCAACGACGTGCGATCCACGGAAAGTCGAACTCCTTTCCATTGTGGCCACAAAGCCAGTGATCGTCGGTATTGTAGTGCTGATCCAACATCTCCACGAAGCGGGTCAATACCTCGCGTTCATCATCGCCATGGTAGGAGCTGACACGCAGCGCGGTATCGGAGCCGGTGCCACGCATGCTGCCCACGCCGATGCACACGACCTTTCCGAACTCGGCCAGAATGCCGCCCCGTTCTCCATACAGTTCCATCGCAGCCTTGCCGGAGCGCTCCTGCTCGAAGCGAATCTTGTCGGAGAAAAGTTGCGCGCTGCGTGCATCCAGATCTTCCCAGCGGGGATGCTGTGGAACCGTCTCGATGTCCAGGAAGAGGATCTTGCTGAGATCACGTGCATGGTCGTTCCTCATGATCGGGTTGCCGCGTTCGCGTGGTCTTCGTACGCCGGGCACAGGCGAATGTAACGAAGGGATCATTCGATCATCACCCCACGCGTACCCATCAACGGCAGGTCCGTGAAATGCTCTTCGTGGATGCTGTCGGGCAGAAAGATGTATTTTTTGTCGAACAACTCCCCATCGATGTAGAAGCTGAGCCAATACTGGTTGTTGAGGCCGAAGACATCCTCCATGATCCGCTCGATGCGCGCCCAACTCTTCGGACCCAGTTCATCGAGGCTGTGTCGCATTTCACTCGTCCGTCGTACCTCACCTTCCAGCTGCCCATAACCGCGCGAGCTCACCAACACGGTCTTGAGGGCCACATCGCGCTGGTTGATCAAATACACGTACCAGGCCTCCTCGCCGTCGTCGTCCTGTTGACGTACGACCGCCATGGCCACACCCTCCACCTTCGGCGGTCGGATATCCTTTCGCATGGTGCAAAGGTCGCCACATCGGCTGCAAGGACGAAGCGACCTTACCGGGCCGTACGCAGCAAGCCCATGATGCGATAGCTCAGGTCCATGAACAGCAGCTTGGGGTTGGCGTTGCGTTCGATGTGCACGTGGGCGGTTTCCAGTTCCTGCCGGATACCCTCCGCATTGTGCTCGGTGAGCAGTCCACTGAACTTCAGGACGAACTCCTGCTCCTGGCCGAAGGTGCGCACCAACTCAGGCACATGCTGCCATTGGAACACGCACTGGCGGATGAGGTAGAGCCCGTAACGCATCAGCGCTTTCTGTCGCTCACGCCCCATCTTTTGGAACTGCTCCCCGAACTCCGCCACCGTGGCCACCTGCCTTCCATAGCACTGTCGCAACCAGTCGCGAAAGAAAACGAAGAGTTCCTCCTCGCCCTGTGTGGCGATCTCCCACGCCTCCAGCAGGTCGCCCTCGCTGCGCAGCCCAATAGTGCGGGCTTCCTCGGTCGACAATTCCGGCATCCGTTCGCGCAGCACCTCCGCTACTTCACCGGGACGCAGCGCCTCCACTTTCACCAGTTGAGTGCGGCTGATGATGGTGACCAGTAACTGCTCGGCATGGTTGCACACCAACAGGAACACCGTGTTGGGCTCCGGCTCTTCCAGGGACTTCAACAGTTTGTTCGCCGCTGAGGCATCCATCAATTCGGGTAGCCAGACCAGCATCACCTTGTAGCCACCCCGGAAGGACTTCAGGTTCAGCTTTCCTTGGATCTCCTGGGCGATGTCCACACCCATGCGCAGCTGCTTGTTCTCACCGTCCAAGGCATCCCGCCAGAGATCCGCATCGATGTAGGGTTGCTCCAGCACCGAGGTGCGCCACTTGGCAACGTAGTGGTCGCAAACCTTGGGTTTCTTCTCCACGAAGAAGATCGGGAAGGCCAGGTGAAGGTCAGGATGCTCCAGTTTTTGCACCTGCAAGCAAGAGGGACAACTGCCGCAGGCGTCGGCCACATCGGGCTGTTCACAGAGCAGGTACTGCGCGTAGGCCAGTGCCAGGGGCAGGTTGCCACAGCCACGGGAACCCAGGAACAACTGGGCATGCGCCACGCGCCCCTCGCGGATGTTGCCGATGAGCTTCGCCTTCAACCTGGCGTGACCGATGACCTTGGAGAAAAGCAAGGGAATGTGGAGATACGGGGATGCGAAGATGTGGAAATGCTGGGCGAGACGGACCTTCTTTTCCGGATGCGCAGCCACATTTCCACATTCAGCCTTTTCCACATTGCCCTCACGCTAAGTTTGCGGACATGCTAACCCTCTCTTCCTTCAACTTTTCCGGTAAAAAAGCCTTGGTCCGTGTGGACCTCAACGTACCCCAGGATGCCGACGGCAAGGTCACCGACGACAGCCGCGCACAGGCCATCGTTCCCACCGTGAACAAGATCCTTAATGATGGAGGAAGTGCCATCCTCATGAGCCATCTCGGTCGCCCGAAAGGCAAGGTGAATCCGGCGATGAGTTTGAAGCCCGTGGCCGAACACCTGAGCGGCCTGCTCGACAAGCCTGTGATCTTCGCCACCGACTGCGTGGGCGATGACGCCAAGGCGAAGGCCGCAGCGCTGAAGTCCGGCGAAGTGTTGGTGCTCGAGAACCTGCGTTTCCATTCCGAGGAAGAGGCCGGTGATGAAGGCTTCGCGAAGCAGTTGAGCGAGTTGGGTGATGTCTATGTGAACGATGCCTTCGGTACCGCCCACCGCGCACACGCCAGCACCACTGTCGTGGCGAAGTTCTTTCCGCAGGCCAAACTTTTTGGCCACCTGATGCAGGGCGAGATCGACAACGTGGGGAAAGTGCTTGGCGACCCCGACCGACCCATGACCGCCATCGTGGGCGGCAGCAAGGTGAGCAGCAAGATCGCCGTATTGGAGAACCTGCTGAACAGTTGCGACGAGCTGATCATCGGCGGTGGTATGGCCAACACCTTCGTGAAAGCCATGGGCGGTCAGACCGGCGCCAGCCTGGTGGAAGAGGACCTGCTGGACACCGCACGCACCGTGATCGAAAAGGCCAAGGCCAGGGGCGTGAAGCTGCACATCCCCACCGATGCCGTGGTTGCCGACGCCTTCGCTGCCACCGCCAACACCGACCAGTGCTCCGCCGATGCTGTACCCGATGGCTGGATGGCACTCGACATCGGCCCGAAGAGCATTGAAGTTTTCCGCAAGGCCATCCTCGGCAGCAAGACCATCCTCTGGAACGGTCCCATGGGCGTGTTCGAGATGGAGCCGTTCCAACAAGGCACCATCGCCATCGCCAATGCTGTGGCCGAGGCAACCCAAAAGGGTGCTTTCTCCCTCGTCGGTGGCGGCGATAGTGTAGCGGCAGTGAACCAGTTCGGGTTGGCGGAGAAGATCAGTTATGTGAGCACGGGGGGAGGGGCGATGCTGGAGTACTTGGAGGGGAAGGTGTTGCCGGGGATCAAGGCGGTGCAAGTTTGATCCCTTAGCTTTGATATCGGATCAGTACACCGGCCCATGACCACCATCATCAAGCGTAGCACAACACGGAAACAGTTGTCCGCACTGCTCAAGACCCGCAAGCGCAGGACGAAGAAACACGGTGTGGATGTCAAGAGCTACGCGGGTAAGTTGAAGCTGGAGGGCGATCCCTTGGAGATACAGAAGCGCATGCGCGATGGATGGAAGTAAGCTCCTGGTCGATACTAACATCATCCTTTACGCGCTGAAAGGAGATGATGCCCTGACCGAGCTGATCCACGATCAGGACCTTTACATCTCCTTCATCACACGGATCGAACTGCTGAGTTTTCCGACGATCGACGCAGGGGGGATTGCGCTCATCGAAAACTTCCTAAAGCAGGTGCCGGTAATCGAGAGTAATCCGGTGATCAACGCGGATGCCATCGTCCTGCGGCGAAAGAGCGGATTGGAAGTACCTGATGCGATCATCGCCGCCAGCGCACGGTTCACTGGCAGCAGACTGCTTACCGCCGACAAGGACTTCAAGAAAGTGGAGGATGATATCGACCTGCTGCTGTGGAAGCGTTGATCGCCCGCCAACGATCGGATAAGCCACGTGAGCACCGGTGGTGGCGCGATGCTTGAGTTTCTGGACGGGAAGGTTTTGCCAGGGATCAAGGCGACACAAGGATAAATCCATCACGATGCCGCTCTCATATAGTATTCGACTTCCAGATAGGACTGAAGCCCTTGTTTATGAAGACTTGTGTTCCGCGAGTACGTATGAGAAGTTTTGGCTGCCCGCCGCCGCTGCGCTGGGTCTGACGTGGGTCCCGCTCTTCGCTGATGGAATTGGGGCGTCTGAAGGCCAGCTTGTCGAACTCTTGGACGAGCTTCGTCGACTTAAGGCCTTGTGGTCAGACATGGAAATGGAAGACGAAGGTGGTGTTGTTGAAATCATAAAGCACAGTAGTGGCTTTTCGACAAAAAGCATGGGATGCAGAGACTATCTATTGGATCAGGTTAGCACGCTGACCACCGCTTTGGAGGAGGCACGTACCAAGGGCGCACGCTTCTCGATCGGTTAAGAGCACGCGAAGGACATGCTTGGGGCTTAACCACTCCCTGTGATACTTGAAATTCGGCACCCTGATCGCCAATTTTCAAGTATCCGACCTACCGCCCTGCCCATTATCGCCACCCTCCCATGGCCTTCCACACCCAACGCCTACTGCTCCGCCCCTTCGGCCCCACCGACTTGGAGCACGTATTCGCAGGCCTGTCCCACCCCGAAGTGATCCGCCACTACGGTGTGAGCTTCTCCACGCTGGAAGCCACGCAGCAGCAACTCGACTGGTACACCACCATCGAAGGCGAAGGCACTGGCATGTGGCGCGCCATCTGCCTGAAGGACGAAGGCACGTTCCTCGGCGCCATCGGATTGAACAGCATCGTGCGTGAGCACCGCCGGGGCGAGATCGGCTTCTGGTTGATGCCCGAACACCAAGGCCAGGGCTACATCAGCGAAGCCGTGCCGGTGATCTTGGAACATGGCTTCGCGACCATGGACCTGCATCGCATCGCGGCCGAGGTGGAAACCGGGAACGATGCCAGCGCCAAGGTGCTGCGCAAGTTCGGCTTCAAACACGAAGGCATGTTGCGCGACTGCGAATGGAAGGAAGGGCGCTTCATCAGCCTCGATCTCTTCGCCTTGCTGGCCCGGGATCATGCCGCGCTCCAACGAAGGTGATATCTCTCACTTGAGGCGAGTGTAGCCCTACCACAAGGGCCAACCAGTGAACATGATCGCGAGCGTGGCCAATGTGAACAAGGCACCCGCCACCATGATGTATCGGCCAACGCGTCGGTCTTCCGCAGTGTAGCGCGTCACACGCCTTCCATCGGGCAGTGTCTTGCTGGCGTTCGCAAGGCTGTAGCCGATGGCCATGCCCACAACGCCGCCGAACAGCACCATCGCCATGCCAGCGATGATCAGGCTGGCGCGTGCTTTTTCAGGCCGGGCGAGTTCCGCCAGACGCTCCAGACGCATCCGCTCCAGGTCGCGCTGTTCCAGGTCCATACCGCGTTGCCGTAACAGCCGGTGTGCCATCACCCGGTCCGGTGGTGCCCATTCATCGGGCTTTTGCAACACTTCCAACAACTCCTCATTGCTGAAGCCATGCAGGTAGTGGTCCGCAGGGAGGGTCCATGCATCGCGTTCGGCGTCCTGCTCCAACAAGCGGCCCGCCCGATCGAACTCTTCCCTCGGCAGCATCACATGGAAATCACGTTCCAATCCTGCGGTGAACGTCACATCGAAGACCGGACTGTTCTCGACCACCGTAGCGTGCAACCCGCCTTCCGCCAAGCGCGCTGCGAGCTGCTCTGCGGCTTCACGGTCGGGCGTACTGTGGAAGCTGGCGAGACCGCTGCTCATGGCCGCAGCATGATCAGTGGCCCCAGTCCGGTTTGCCTCCCACCTTGCCTCCAGCGGCCTTCTTCCGGCAATCGATCTCCACGCCGAGGTCCACGTCGGGCCGCTCGAAATCCGATGTGCTGATCGCGATGGTGCTGTCGGTATAGACCCGGTTCATGTAGTACCCATAGATGGGCAATGCCATGTTCGCGCCCTGCCCCTTGTCAGTGGTGCTGAAGCGCACGCTGCGGTCCTCGGCACCGGTCCACACGCCGGTGACCAGATCGGGGGTGATCCCGATGAACCAACCATCGCTGTTGTTCTGTGTGGTGCCCGTTTTGCCGGCCGTGGGATACTTGATGTTCGCATACTTGATGCGGTTGCCCCAACTGGTGCGCAGGCGCATGGCGGTCCCCACCGTCTTGCCCGTGCTCGGGTTGTACGCACCATCCACCACGGTCTTCAGCATCTTCAACATGATGTAGGACGTGCGCTCGTCCAGTGCTTCGTAGGTGGTGGGAGTGATGTCGAAAATGGTGTTCCCGTTCTTGTCCTCGATGCGTGTGAACGCGATGGGCTCGATGTACACACCTTGATTGGCGAAGGTGGAGAAGGCTCCGGTCATCTCCATCAGGGTGAGGTCGGCCACACCAAGGCACAACGAAGGCACCGGGTCCAGGGGGCTCTTCACGCCCATGTGCCGTGCCAGCACCGTTACGGACTGCGGTCCGTATTGCTTCATCAGCCAGGCCGTGATCGTGTTCATCGAGTTGGCCAGAGCGTGCTCCACGGTGACCATGCCGCCGTACACGGCATCGCTGTTCTGCGGACACCATTCCGGCTGGCCGGGTGGCATGTCGAAACAGACGCGCTGGTTGGGCAGTTCGCGACAGGGGTCCATGCCTTCGCGGATCGCAGTGGCATACACGAAGGGTTTGAAGGTGGATCCAACCTGGCGCCGGGCCTGGTCCACATGGTCGTACTGGAAGTGTTTGAAGTCGTAACCACCCACCCATGCCTTCACGAACCCGGTGCGTGGGTCCATGCTCAACAGTCCACTTTGCAGAAAGCTCTTGTAGTAGCGGATCGAATCCATCGGGCTCATCACGGTATCGATCTCGCCCTTCCAACTGAACACACGCATTGCTACGGGCTCATCGAAAATGGCCGGGATGTCCTCCTCCGCCACCACTGGCCAGTAGGTGTCGCATCCACCATCCTTCGGCATGCAGTGATAGTGCGGGGTGCCTTCGTGCCTGATCTGTTCGATATACCGCGCAGGACGTTCGCAACTGGGACATTGTTTGCCGGTGAGCACACGGTACCTGCCGCTGCGTTTCATGGCAGTATTCAGGATGCCATCGATCTCCTCCTGGGAAACCCTGAAATCGAAGGGGCGGTTCTTCTTGCGTCCGATATCCTTGAAGAAGTCGGGCTGAAGTTCGGTGCCAAGGTGCTCGCGCATCGCCCATTCACCGTATTCCTGCATGCGCCGGTCCAGCGTGGTGTAGATCTTCAGTCCATCGGTGTAGATGTCGTACTGCTTGCCGTCCGGTTTGGCGATCAACAGCACACCGTTCTCATCCTTTGCGGTCAGCATCCTTTGGAGCCGTCCCCGTAGGATCTCGCGGAAGTATGGCGCTGGGCCTTCGGTGTGGTCGATCCGCTGGAAACGCAACGCGAGCGGTAGGTTCTTCAGTGAGTCGTACTCGGCATGCGTGATCATGTCGTTCTTCCGCATCTGGCCCAGCACCACCATCCTGCGGTGCAGGGTGGTATCAGGCCTGCGCAGGGGGTTGAACAACGCTGGGTTCTTGCACATGCCCACCAGCAGAGCCGCTTCTTCAATGCGTAGTGAATCGGGAGTGGTGTTGAAGTAGACCCGCGCCGCACTGTTGATGCCGACCGCCTGGTTGATCCAGTCGAAGCGGTTCAGGTACATGGCGATGATCTCGTTCTTGGTGTATTGCCGTTCCAACTGGGCACTGATGATCCACTCCTGGAATTTCTGGAACACCCGCTGAACGAAATTCGGCGAGCGCTCGGTGAAGAGCATCTTGGAAAGTTGCTGGGTCAGGGTACTGGCCCCGCCCCGTTTGCCCATGTACACCACGGCCCGTATCGTGCCGCGTACGTCGATGCCGCTGTGCGCGCGGAACCGCTCGTCCTCCGTGGCGATGAGGGCCTGCACCACGTGCGGGCTGATGCGAGTGTAATCCACCGGAATACGGTTCTCACGGTAGTACTGGCCCATCTGCGTGCCATCACTGAAAAGGATGGCGGTGGCCAGGTCGCTGCGTGGGTTCTCCAGGTCCTCCGTGCCGGGCAGGTCGCTGTTGGCTGCCAGCAGCAACAAGGCACCCAGGGCGAGCACGGGGGAGAGCACCACCACCCACCACAACACCCACCAGGGTCGTCGGCGCTTTTGCTGTTTTTCCTCGGCCATTCAGGCGGTGAAATTATCGGTGACCATCGGCTCGATGGTATGTCCACATGTGCGACATGTCAACAGGCCGTCAGCATCTACTCGGAGCGCTCCAGGCTGATGCCCACATCCAATACGCCTTCGAGTTGTTCGGTACGCATGGCTTGCTCCAGGCGCACGGTATAACGTCCCGGTGACGGGAACCTATTGCGCAGTTTGTACAGGATATGTGCCTGGAAGCGGTCGGCGAAGATGAATCCAAGGCCCTTGCCGTACCAACGCCCCGTGGGATCGGCCAGCAGACACTCCACGGTATCGCGCAAGTGCCGGTCGTCCGGGCCATGCATGTCCACAAAGAGGAACAGGTCGCTGAAGGGATAGTCACCGGTGTGCCGCAGATCGATGAACAGATCGTGCTGGGTCACCGTGTCGCTCATCTCGAAAGAGAATTCCGGTACAAAACTGCGGTCCCAGGAACCCTCGGGAATGGGCACCTCGGACTGGTACACCACATGGTCCGAACAGCTCGCCAGCAACAGGGTGACTGCCAGCAACAGGGTCGTCGTTCTCACGCCGCAGGCGGTTTCGGGTTGTCTTTGCCACCCCCTCCCTTGCCGCGACCCCTGTTGCGCTTGCGCTTGGGGGCACCTTCCTTCGCACCACCCTCCCCCTGAGGCTTGCGATCGATGGACCGGCCCTGGGGTGGGTTCTTCACGGCATGTTGGCCGCCATCGCCCTCACTGCCGGAACGGCGCTCACCGCCCTTCCGACCCTTGGAACGCTTGCGCCCCGCCTTCTGCTTGCTGTCGAAACGGGTAAGCTCATCCTGGCCCACCACGTTCTCATAATCGGGCCCCTTCACCTTCACTTCCGGCTCATCCACCATGTTCAGGTCCACCTCGGGTTCAACACCCTCCTTGTTCTGGGCGAGGATATCGCGCACCACATCAATGGGGAATCCGGCCATGACGAAGGGCTCGCCAGGCCTCTTGAACCCGTACCACATCTTGCCCGCGAAAATGTCGGTCTTGATGTGGGCACCCGTGCCCTGCCTGGTCTTCAACTTGGCATTCTGGCTGGGGTAGCTCTTCACCGCCTCGATGTACATGTCAAGCTCGTAGTTCAGGCAGCACTTCAGCTTGCCGCACTGGCCTGCAAGTTTCTGGGGGTTCAGCGCCAGTTGCTGGTAGCGGGCTGCACTGGTGGTCACACTGCGGAAGTCCGTGAGCCAGGTACTGCAGCACAATTCGCGGCCACAACTGCCGATGCCTCCGATACGACCGGCCTCCTGACGTGCACCGATCTGTTTCATTTCAACCCGCACCTTGAACCGCTCGGACATGGTGCGCACCAAGCCCCGGAAATCGATACGCTCCTCGGCAGTGTAGTAGATGATCGCCTTGGTGCCATCCGCCTGGTATTCCACGTCAGTCACCTTCATGTCCAAACCGGCCTCCCGCACCATGGTGCGCGCGGCGAACATCGTGTCGTCCTCCTTTTTTCGGGCCTCGTGCCAGCGATCGATATCCTCCTGGGTGCTCTTGCGCAGCACCTTCTTCAACTCGTAGGTGTCCGGGGGAAGCTTGCGGCGTTCCAATTGGGCGCGCACCAGTTCGCCGGCCAGGCTCACCATGCCCACATCATGGCCGGGTGAGGCATCCACCGTCACAAGATCGCCGGGCATCAAATGCAGCCCCGTGCCATTGCGGAAGTAGGCCTTGCGGGTATTCTTGAATCGGACTTCAACCCCATCGAAGGGCTGTTGTCCGCTGGGGATGGGCACGCCCTCCAGCCAGTCGAAAACACCGAGTTTGTTGCACCCGCTCGTCGTGCAGAAGCCATTGCTCTTGCATCCTGCGGGTTTGCCATCCGCTCCACTGCTGCATCCTGTGCACGCCATGCCGTTAGATCCACCCTGTTCGTTGGAAAGCCGGGTGTGGCGCGAAGATAGGTGGGAGGTCCGGAGCAGGGTGCCGCGCCACCATTCAGACCGGTCTGCCCGAGGCCAGGGCCCGCGCAATACCGATCCACTCGAACACATCGGTGGGATGCCCCGTTCGGTTCACCTCCTCCCGCTCCATGCCGGTGCGCACCATCACCAGTCGCTCGTGTGGGACCACCACGACATATTGCCCGTGGAAGCCACGCGCATACCAGATCGGCCGCCCATCGAGGTCCGCCAGCCACCAGTAATAACCGTAGCGGCGATTGGGCTCGCCCCTGTCGGTGAGGGTGGCCGGGGTGATGGATGCCTGCCAGTATTCCCGGGGAAGTAACTGCCGACCGTTCCACATCCCGGAATCGAGGTACAGCTGGCCCAGGCGGGCAAAGTCGCGCGGGGTCGCATACAGGCAGCAAAACGCTTTCAGATCGCCATCTTCGCGGTCCTTTCCCCAGTAAGCCGCATGCTCCGACCGCAACGGTGTCCAGATCTTCTCGTGGACCAATTCGTCCAGATCGCGCCCATAGATCGATTCCAGTACCTCGGCCATGATCTGGGTGCTGCCGCTGATATAGTCCAGATCCTTCCCGGGCTCGTCGCGACAAGGCAGGCTTAGGCTTAGGGTGCGCACATTGCTTCCGTAGTAGCCCTTGGCATTTTCGCTGAACGGGTTCGATCCGCTCTCGTTCCAATCCAAGCCGGTGCTCATCGTCAGCAGATGCCACAAGTTGATCCTGGCATGATCCCCTTCCCTGAACTCCGGAAGGAATTCGCCCACCCGCTGGAATACGCTCTCGATCCGGCCTTCGCCCATGGCGATCCCCGTCAGCACGCTCACATAACTCTTGGCGACACTGAAGGAGTTCACCGTGCTGTCCGCCGTCCATCCGTTCCAGTACTGCTCGAAGATCAGGCTGTCGTTGTGCACCACCACCAGGCTGGTGGAGTGGAGATCTCGTAAGCGTTGCTCGTGCGCAGGGTGCAGTGCCGCTTTGCCGTAGCGCGAATGCTGTGGCCAGGGCTCAGGCATATCGGCCGGAATGGTGGCATAGGGGAAGAAGGCACGGTCGTCGATCTCCGGGGCACTGCGGCCGATGAGGTAGGTGTACCGCACACCGCGGATCAAGTGATCATTGCCGGTGAGCATGGCCAGGATGTACAACAACCCGCCCAATACGAGCAGGCCGATGAAGAGGCGAAGGACGGTGCGCATGGATCGAACGGATGCGAATGTAGTTGTGCAAGGCGTGGTTCAAGTTCGGTATTCAAGCGGATCGGTTGGTAAGCACCTGCTTTGAACGATCGAAGTTCCGCGGGGATCTCGCACCTTGGTGCCATGTCATACCAAGGCAAATTGAAACGCTACCTGCTGATCCTGGACCGCCTACAGCGTCGTCCCAGCTTCTCCGATCTGCAGGAACATCTGGAGGAACAAGGCTTCGAGTTGAGCCCGCGCACGCTGCAACGCGACATCGAGGCGATGCGCGTGGAACTCAACATCGACGTGGTCTACGACCGGGCCGACAACACCTATGGGGTGACACAAAGTGGCGAGGACCAGGCCGGGGTGATCCAGTTGCTGGAGCGCGCCCAGCTCATGGAGCTGGTCAGTGCCAGCGGCAAGGGTCTCGGTGCGCTGCACCGCTGCATCCGCTTCGAGGAACTTGGCCGCCTGCGTGGCATACAACACTTGTCACCGCTGTTGAAGGCGATCCGCGAACGCCGCGAAGTGAACGTGACCTACCGCAAATTCCACGAGGAAGGGGAGAAGGTGTACCGCATGCGACCGCACTTGTTGAAGGAGTACCATGGACGCTGGTACCTGCTGGGCACCACCGACCAGCATCCGCGCCCGATCGCCCTCGGTGTGGACCGCATGGAGAAGCTGGAGGTGCTGCGGAAGCAATTCAAGCGCGGAAGTGACGCCGTGTCGGAATACTATGACCGGATCATCGGTGTGGATGCTGCACCCGGCAAGGCACAAAAGATCCTGCTTCGCTTCGATCCCCTGCAGGCCAAGTACATCAAGTCGCTTCCCCTGCATGAGACCCAGAAGGTGGAGAAGGAGGACCGCCACGGGGTGAACATCTCCCTGCATGTGATGCCCAACATCGAGTTGAAGCAGACCATCATGTCCATGGGCGCCAGCGTGCAGGTGCTGGAGCCGAAGTCGCTGGCCAAGGCGATCAAACAGGCGCACAAGGCGGCGGTGGCGAAGTACAAGGGGTAGGGCGGCAGCGCAGGTTGACGCGTCCGCAAGGTTTAAGGCTCAAGCGACGACGGATCCGTTCAGTTCGCCACAATTCGCAATTGGGCCAAAGCCATTCCTTTATACATGACCTGCAACACATAGGCACCGGCTGCAAGCCCTCTGCGGTCAATGACCAACTCACGTGATCCATTGCCACGTGTGGTGCGCAATTCCCTTCCCTGCGTGTCGACAATGCGTATTACGTGTTCAGGCGTCAGGTCCATGTGCGATACCACCCGCATCGTTTCATCGAAAGGATTGGGGGCCACGAGAATGACCGAACCGGAGGTTTCGGTGAAGCCTGTACTGATCACCACATACTCCTCGGACATGGCAATGCAGCCGTATGTGCTCGTCACTTCGCAGACGTAAGTCCCCATGCTGGAAAACTCCAATGTTTGTCCAGTGCCACCATTTATGGGCAACCCGTTCAGGTACCATTGATACGCATCGCCGACAGTTGCCTCCAGCATGTCCGGTCCGGTCAGGAACAATTGTGGTTCCCATAGTGCGCAATCCACCAGAGTATTCAGTACCGTGTTGGTGATGATAGGTGAGTTCAGGTCAAAGTATATCCTTGCGGTGTTGTTGATCTCCTCGAGGTGTGGCAAACCTTCGATAAGGGCAATACGCAACTTGATGAAGCCCTGACTATCGGGGAAATTTGCACCACTGTCCGGCAGCATGATGCCATCGAATCGTATCGTCAATTCTCCAAGTGGGTTGATGCCCATGTGTGTCGGAGTGTGTGAAAAGCCCAACACTTGAATATTTGTGCGGTCCAGGGATGCTGTGAGTTGGTCTTTTATTACCACATCGATGGCTGGGGCATTACCAGTGTTCTGGAATCGGATTGTATAGTCCAAATGGTCCGAGGCGATGTCCACGGCACCATATGCTCCGTATCCATTCGGCGACACCTGCTTGTCATTGGGGTCGTACGAGCATGCAAGTATGATCGAATGCTCTGCGGTGAACAGGTCGTTTTGGGCGGTTTCCACCGATACTGTAGAATGCAGCGTATATCCTATGTACGCCGCACTGGGTATCCCAACACTCACGTGGATCGACCGCACGCCGAACAGTGGAAGTGAATCCATGACCCATGTAATGGTATTGCCTGACACAATATTGGGAGGCGGAGTAATGGAATCGAAGGTGAACAAGGTGTCAAGTTGCAGTGTCACGCTCCCATATTCCACCCGGGTCCCGGAATTGGTATAAGTGATCCAGAACGAGCCAGTGCCACTACATGCCCCACCTGAGTAAACGATCGACGGGGTAACGATGGACGTGTCAACCACCGCCATGAGTCCGAAGTCATTACCGGTGCTGCTCACTGCACTGTCCGAAACGGTTGCTTCCAATTGTGCCGGAACGTTGGTCACCGACCATAGAGTGTTGGGGGCCATACAATTCAAGTTATAGGTATCGGCTACCACCTGTGCGGAATACGTCCCGTCAGTCTCGGAGAACACGCCGTACAGGTCCGGTGTCATGGAAACTTGGATCCAAGGCAGGCCATACTCATTCACTGTCTGAACACCGTCACCGTTCAGGTCCAAGAACACCATACCTTGGATAGTATATGGTGCTTGATAATAATTTCTGCTCATATAAAGATCCTTACCCGAGAATGATCCATTGGGGCCACCCGACCCGGATGACCATAACAGGTCAGGCGCTCCATCACCATCTAGGTCTTTCGGTGCTGCGAACAACATGTGGGTCGGTTGACCCCAAGGTATGGCTTCACCAAGCCCAAAGCTGCCACCCCCTGAATTGAAAAAAACCATGCCCGAAAGGACGATGTCGATATTCCCGTCACCATCGAAATCGGTGCAGTGTACAGATCCTTTTTGGATGGAGTTGCTTATGATATGGCTGGACCCGATAGTGCCATCTGCGTTCATCTTTCTCCACATCAAGGTCGTACCACCTGATGCTACCACGTCAGGGATGCCGTCCCCATCGATATCGCCAACGTCGAAGAATGGGCTTTGATTTAGACTGGCGGTGGATATCCATACGGTTTGGGCATTTCCCCACGAACCGCCTCCGAGATTGGTATATAACATCACCAACTTGGTCTCTTTCATGGAGACCAATAGGTCGGGCAGTCCGTCTGCGTTCATATCCACTGGCTTGACACGGGTGGGCACACTGATACTGGTTGGAGCAACCACCACGGGGTCACTGTAGACCTGTGCGCCTAAATTCTCCATCCAGAAGAATTTGAAGTCTGATAATGAACTTCCTGTAGCAGCGGTATAGACAAAGTCCAGGTCGCCGTCACCATCGAGGTCCATCACCTCCATGGAATAAAAGTAATGACTCAAGCCCCCGACTGTGGCTATGATCTGCTTTGGTCCGAACTGAGCATTGCCAAGTCCTTGGTACCATACGATGTCATCGGCACCGGGTCGCTCTGCAGCGGATACAAGGTCATTGATTCCATCACCATCAAAATCGATATAATTCAGGCAGGCACCACCTTCGATGTGCGCTTGATATCGTTGCTCGCTGTAATAGCCTTGGCCGTCGTTCAGGTAGTACACAACGCGATGTCTCTCATTGACCAGAATATCATTATCTCCGTCGCCATCTAGATCCACTGCCATGAAATTCCCCTCAGGGTACACGCTTGGGGTCAACCGGATCGCATTGGGAAAGCCTCCGGCACCATCGTTCGGGTACCAGTTCACATCGTCATCATTTTGGGAAATGCTGATAATGTCCAGAAATCCATCTCCGTTCAGGTCCGCAACGGCCACTTGGTAAATGAAGTCGATGATATCGTATACCACGGATTGGGGAGCCGGGCCACCACCTGCACCAATGAATGCACGTATACGACCAGGGCGCCCACCGCCCCTGTTCGCGACAATCAATTCAGGCTGGCCAGCTCCGTTCAATTCACCGTAGGTTATGTCCCATGGTGTGTCTACAGTGGGATAAGGGTAGTTCGAAGAACCTGTGGACAACTTGAGCTGTCCTGATCTTGACAAAGTGGTGCGTTGATCGATCTCTTTGAAGCATGAACAAGAAGCGCCCCTCAGCAGGATTCTTTGACCATCAAGATCGTCAGGCCAAGC
>JBGTIB010000082.1:0-2808 GCA_041745875.1 Flavobacteriales bacterium
GTGCCTGTGGGCGCGATCAGCAACCGGTTTTGACATAAGCCTCACGAAGCTATTGATAGATGATGCTTCCCATGTGTTCGTATTCGGCAGGTCAAGAACGGCCGGGGTCACCTTTCATGGCCCACCCACCACCAGCCTACCCCCCGGCGGCTTCATCGCCAAGCATGCTTCGGATGGATCGCTGCTTGATGCTCTGCAGGTGGTGGTGAACGGCGAATTGGGACAAGCGGAATGGGCCGCGGCGGATGAGTGGATCCTTACGGGCTCGGCGAAGCCCAATGCCACACTCTATGGGGAGAACCTTACGGTACACTCCGCCCAACAGGATGGTTTCGTGGCCAGAACGGATACCACGGGTCTCGTGGAATGGGTCACCATGTTCCCCTCCAGCGGATCGGCGCATGTGCATCGGGCGGCGCTTCTTCCCGACGACCGCGTTGCCGTTAGCGGCTATTTCGTGGATGATCTCTTGCTTCAGCAGGATACCCTTCAGGGTGCTCTAGGGGAGTGGACTTATTTCGTAGCTGTGTTAGATGCGGACGGAACCGTGGAGTGGGCCCTGCCCATCGTCTCTGAAGAATTTGCTCACGTCGCTGATATTAAAGCCGACCACAATGGGGACATACTCTTGTATGGCCGGTATGACGCGGCGATGATCTTGGGCACCTACACCCTGCCGCCGTACGCCAGCACCAACGGCTATGTGGCGCGCTTATCCGCGGATGGTGAGTGCAAGGCCGCATGGGGTTTTGGTCGTACGTATTTCGCATCAGGTTCCATCCTGCCCACCGCGCATGGCCTGTACCTCGCTTCGGAGTTCGACAGCACGCTGGTCATGGGCAGCTATACGGTGCAAGCCACGCACCCGGGACCGGAACGCCGCCACGACCTCTTCATCGCCCGCTTCGACAGCCTCAGCGGTTTCACCGGTGTTCAAACCCTGAAGTCCGGCGAAGGGGAGCGGCTGCACATTTACGCCAACCCCAACAACGGCCTCTGCACCATAGAGCTGCCCGCTGCGGTAGTACCCGGCAGCGATCTGTTGCTTACCATACACGATGGTATGGGGCGCGTGGTGCAGCAGGCACCTCTGCGCTGGAGCGAGGGCACGATCCAGTTGGACATACGCGCCCAGGCCAAGGGGATCTACTATGCCGAGTTGCTCGATGGGAAGCAGCGGTATAGCGGTACGATCGTGTTCGAGTAGCGTGAGGGAACGAAAAGTGGTGATGAAATGAAAGTGCAGAGGATCTGCCCGGAGTAGGTGACTGCTGTTGCGGATCGAATGGACTTTAGAGGATGGCTTGTCGTTCTTTCACACCCCACCTTATGCCCCAAGGGCATTCGGCCCCGATCTCATGAAAATAGTTTGCAACTCCTAGGAAAGAGGCGGACGAGTGCGCACCTTCGCGCTCGAACCACCGACCATAACCAGATGATGAAAAACTACCCTCACTTGATCATGTTCACCGTGTTGCTGCTGTCGAGTACAGTGGCGGCCGTGGCCCAGGGCGGATCACGCCTTCCGGGCGGAAGCTCCTTGCGTGGCACAAGCGGCTCCAAATCCGCAATGAGCAGCACCCTGCGCGGCGGCGGCAACGACGCCTGCGCCAATGCCGTGGCCCTTGCCGTGAATGCATCGGGTACCTGCGCGGCCAACGCCATATCCGGCGATAACGGCTTTGCCACCCAGGATGGCGGCGTACCCGATTGCGATGCGACCACCACCCTGTTCCAGGATGTGTGGTACACCTTCAATTCAGGTCCCAATACAGCATTGATGATCGAGTTCACTTTGGGCACCATACAGGACTTGGTGGTGGAAGTGTATAGTGGCGGCTGCTTTGGCACCTCGGTCTATTGCGACTTCGGGGAATTGATGAACATGGTGACGGTCAACACCAACACCAACTACACGGTCCGTGTATCGTCCAACAACGACTTCGGCGTGGGTGGGACGTTCACCATCTGTGTTTCCAGCATGGGTGGAGCTCCTGCCAATGACCTGTGCAACAATGCCACGCCGATCACCGTGGGTGCCACTTGTGTGGGCACGGCGGGCTCGGTCGCAGGTGCCACCCAAGCCCTGGCACCTTCCACGTGCGGTGGCTTCACAGCCGCTTCGGCCAATGATGTGTGGTACAGCTTCACTGCCACTGCCGCCAGCACCACGGTTGAAGTGACCGGCGCGGGCGATGCGGACACGGGCATGGATCCGATCCTGGAAATCTACTCCGGCACCTGTGGCGCTTTGGCTTCGCTGGGTTGCGCGGATGCCACCTTGCTCGGGGCCACAGAGACATTGACGGTGCCTACCACCGTGGGTGTGACATACTACTACCGCATCTACAAGTGGCCATACGGCACCCCCGTGACCGCCGACGGCTTCACCACCTGCGTGTTCAGCGCTGGAGGTCCCGGCGGGCCGGTGAACGACCTGTGCGCCAATGCCACTCCGATCACTGTGGGTGCCTCTTGCGTTGGCACGGCGGGCACGATCGAGAATGCCACGCAGTCCGTGGCACCTGCCGCATGCAGCGGCTTCACCGCTACGGTGGCCAATGACGTATGGTACACCTTCACGGCCACGGCCGCGAGCACAACGGTGCAAGTGACCGGTGCTGGCGATGCCACCACGGGTGTGGACCCGATCCTGGAAGTGTTCTCCGGCAACTGTGCTGCACTGGTGTCGCTCGGTTGCGTGGATGCCACGGTACGCGGTGGCACGGAGACCTTGGTGGTGGCCACCACCGTGGGTGCTACCTATGTCTACCGCATCTATCATTGGCCCTACGCGGCTCCACAGAC
>JBGTIB010000083.1:0-14169 GCA_041745875.1 Flavobacteriales bacterium
GTGCCTGTGGGCGCGATCAGCAACCGGTTTTGACATAAGCCTCACGAAGCTATTGATAGATGATGCTTCCCATGTGTTCGTATTCGGCAGGTCAAGAACGGCCGGGGTCACCTTTCATGGCCCACCCACCACCAGCCTACCACCCGGCGGCTTCATTGCCAAGCATGCTTCGGATGGTACACTACTGAATGCCCAGCGGGTGGTGGTGAACGGTGAATTGGGCCAAGCGGAATGGGCCGCGACGGACGAGTGGTTCCTTACCGGTTCGGCGAAGCCCAATGCCACGCTCTATGGGGAAAACCTTACAGTACACTCTGCCCAGCAGGATGGTTTCGTGGCCAGAACGGACACCACGGGTCTGGTGGAATGGGTCACCATGTTTCCTTCCAGCGGATCGGCGCATGTCCATCGGGCCGCACTTCTTCCCGATGACCGTGTTGCCCTGAGCGGCTATTTCGTGGATGATCTCTTGCTTCCGCAGGATACCCTTCAGGGTGCTCCGGGGGAGTGGACTTATTTCGTAGCTGTGTTGGATGCGGACGGGATCGTGGAGTGGGCCTTTCCGCTCATTTCTGAAGAATTTGCCCACGCCGCAGATCTCAAAGCAGATCATAATGGGGACATACTCTTATATGGCCGGTATGACGCGGCGATGACCTTGGGCACCTATACCTTGGCGCCTTACGCCAGCACCAACGGCTATGTGGCGCGCTTATCCGCGGATGGTGAGTGCAAGGCTGCATGGGGTTTTGGTCGTACCTATTTCGCATCAGGTTCCATCCTGCCCACGAACCATGGCCTGTACCTCGCTTCCGAGTTCGACAGCACGTTGGTCATGGGCAGCTATACGGTGCAAGCCACGCACCCGGGACCGGAACGCCGCCACGACCTCTTCATCGCCCGCTTCGACAGCCTCAGTGGTTTCACCGGGGTGCCTACCCTGAAGTCCAGCGTGGGGGAGCGCCTGCACATCTACGCCAACCCCAACAACGGCCTCTGCACCATAGAGCTGCCCGCTGCGGTAAAGCCCGGCAGCGATCTGCTGCTCACCATACACGATGCCATGGGGCGCGTGGTGCAGCAGGCACCCTTGCGCTGGAGCGAGGGCACCATCCAGTTGGACATACGTGCCCAAGCCAAAGGCGTGTATTACGCCGAGTTACAGGATGGCAAGCAGCGGTACAGCGGTACGATCGTATTCGAGTGATATCCTGAACCAGCTTGGCCATGGCTGGTTTGGGGGCTATGTTCTGGCCTAGACTCTCGGGAGCGGGTGGCGGAGTGAGCATACCCAGGTGCTGGATAAGGCCGCCGGATCCCTTGCAAAGGACCCTTTCACCCCCAGGCTTATCCACCGCCCCGGGCGCTCGTCGCAAGTCAAGCAACCTCCGGCGTGCGGAAAGGGTCAAAGGATCAGTAACTTGGCACGTCAAGCACGACCGAACCGGTGCGCCCATTCGTCCTGATCATATTCTGCTGCCTTGCCGGGGTGTTCCGTGCCGAGGTGCCTGTGGCCACCTTCACCGAGAACAAGGGGCAATGGCCCGAGCAGGTGCTGTACCGGGCGCGCATACCTGGCGGATGCCTGTACGTGGAGCGCGAAGCACTCACCTTTTCCTTTGCTACGGGCAGGGGGCATCACCACGGCAACGAGCCGCTGGTAGCGGCGATGGATGCACCGCAAGGCCATGCCTACCGCGTACGATTCGTGGGTGGGCGTGCACAAGCCTCCGAAGGGTCCGTGAAGCAGGCGCACTACGAGAACTTTTTCCTGGGCAACGACCCCGGTGCATGGGGCAGCGGGTGCGACGTGTACGGCGAGATCCTGCTGCGCGATGTGTGGCCGGGCATCCACATGCGCATCTCGGGCAGTGCGGGTTTGAAGTACGACCTGATCGTGGAACCCGGTGCCGACCCCGCGCAGATAGCGCTGTTCTACGAGGGGCAGGACGCCGTGATGCTCACCGAAGGCCGGATACTCGTCAGCCATTCCCTAGGCCAGGTGACCGAGGCGGAACCCCGATCATGGACCGAGAGCGGTGATCCAGGGTCCTTGGTGGCCGGGGTGCCACGAGAGGTATCCAGCGCGTACCGCTTGTCGGGCGATACAGTTGGGTTCCTCATCGGCGAATTCGACCCGTCGCAGCACTTGATCATCGACCCGGTCCTGAGCTTCGCAAGCTACAGTGGCAGCACGGCCGACAACTTCGGGTTCACGGCGACCTATGACAATGCCGGTCACCTGTATGGTGGAGGAGGAGCGTTTGGCGCAGGGTACCCCACCACCCCCGGGGTGTTCGACCCTGCATTCAATGGCGGTACGGTGGATGTGGCGATCAGCAAGTGGTCACCCGATGGAGCCACGCTGGTGTGGAGCACGTATCTGGGAGGTAGTGGCGATGAGGTTCCGCATAGCCTCGTGGTAAACCAGGCCGGGGAACTCTACATCATGGGCAGTACGGGATCGATCGACTTTCCCACCACGGCAGGCTGCCACGACCCGTTCTTCGGAGGAGGACCCGGCGTCGCATTCTCCACCGGTTACGGGTTCACGTTCCCCGATGGGGTGGACATCTTCGTGGCACACTTGAACGCTGCGGCCACCGCACTGATCGGTTCCACATACGTGGGAGGCGACAATACCGATGGCGTGAACAACGGACCGTTGAGCTACAACTACGGGGATCCCTTCCGCGGAGAGATCGCACTGGACCTGGACGAGAACCCGGTGGTCGCCTCTTGTACGGCAGGTGGGAACGCTACAACTACTCCGGGAGCCCCACAAACCGTTCATGGCGGTGGCCCCTTCGATGCGTACATCTTCCGGCTGAACCCCACGCTCAGCACCATGCTTTGGGCCACCTACCACGGCGGATCGGAAAGCGATGTAGGGCACGGTGTGCAGTTCGACAGTGCGGGCCGGGTATATGTGACCGGCGGCACGATGAGCAGCAACATGCCGACCGCAGGCTCCCCACTTTCGGCGAGCAACAGCGGGGGCACCGATGGTTATATCGTGCGCTACTCGACCGATGGAAGCACGCTTCAGGCTTCCACCTACCTGGGCACGGCCCAATACGACCAGTGTTTCTTCGTCCAGATCGACAGCAACGATGATGTCTATGTGGTGGGCCAGACAAGGGGGAATTATCCGCAGAGTGCAGGGGTGTACGGCAACCCGGGAAGCAGCCAGTTCATACACAAGCTCAACAATGCGTTGTCCACCTCCTTGTGGAGCACCCGGGTCGGCAACGGCACGATCACACAGGACCTTTCGCCCACGGCATTCCTGGTGAGCGACTGCGGGCAGATCTACATGAGCGCCTGGGGTGGCGGCACCAACAACAATGGCACCCCTGACAACAGCACGTCCAACGGCATGCCCCTCACTCCTGATGCTTTCCAGAGCACCACCAACGGCAGCGACTTCCACTTGATGGTTTTGGAACCCAATGCCGCCGGATTGAGCTATGGCACCTATTTCGGAGGCAGCAATACAAGCGACCATGTGGATGGCGGCACGTCCCGTTTCGACAAGAACGGTGTGGTGTACCAAGCCGTATGTGCGGGCTGTGGCGGAAGCAACACCTTCCCCACCACGCCCGGTGCCTGGAGCAACACCAACAACAGCCTCAATTGCAATCTGGGCGTTTTCAAGTTCGACCTGAACATCCCGATCGCTAGCATCGACATCGACGGTCCCTCCACCATCTGCTTTCCGGATACCGTTCAATTCGTGAACAACAGCTCCGGGGGCAATACCTTCTTCTGGGAATTCGGCGATGGAGGCACCAGCACGGATTTCGCACCGGTACACATCTATACGCAGGCCGGTGTGTTCCCGGTGACCTTGGTGATGACCGATCAATTCGGATGCACGCAGGCCGATACGGCCAGCATCACCGTTACCAGTGTGCCCACCCAGGTGGCATCCATCGATCCCATCGATCCGCTCTGCCCTGGTGGTACGGTGCAGTTGATGGCTTCCGGAGGCGACACCTGGGAATGGTTCCCTCCGGACGGGCTGAGCGACACCAGTGTGCAGGACCCCCTTGCATCGCCTGTGGATCCCATCACCTATTTCGTGGTGATCACCTCGCCGTGTGGAACCGACACGGCATCCGTGGAGGTACTGATCGCCGACCCACAAGGAACAGCCCTCCCTGATGTGGAGGTATGCCTGGGCGATGGCGTGATGATCGGAGCCAACGGAGGGATCACCTACGAATGGACGCCACCGCAGGATCTTTCGGACGCATCCATTGCGAACCCGATCGCGACCCCATCCGATACCACCACATACCATGTCCTCATCACCACTGCACAAGGCTGCCAGCTGGTGGATTCCATTACGGTGAACGTGGTGTTCGATCTTCCCGATCCAGCACTCAGCGATACCCTTGTGTGCGTCAACGGCTCTGTGGAACTGGTGGGCCCCGTGGCAGGATCCCATCTGTGGCAGAGCGCTCCGGGTATTGGTGCGACCAACACCCAGACCACAGTGGTCACACCCACGGAACCCACGACCTATGTCGTCACGGCCACCAATGTCTGCGGCAGTATCATGGACAGCGCCTTCGTCGATGTGATCACGGCACAGGCACTGGCATGGCCCGATACGGTGATCTGCCCGGGGAACCCTGTGCCGTTGTTCGCCAGTGGGGGTGCAACCTATCAATGGAGCCCACCGAACGCATTGAGCGACCCGAACATCGCGAACCCGATCTGTATTACAGAGGAGCAGATCACCTACCTGGTGACCGTGACCGATGTCCATGGATGCACGGCAACAGCCACGGTCTCCGTGGGACTGCTTCCCCCTCCTACCGTGTATGCCGGCCTGGACCTGGTCATCGACCCGGGTGACGAAGTGCTTCTGACGGCCATCGGCAATGGCGATGTGGAATGGAGCCCTCCGACCTGGCTCGATTGCCCTACCTGCCCCAATACCTGGGCGGCTCCCGAAGAGAGCACCACCTATACCGTGACCCTGACCGGTGACAATGGCTGCAGCGCCACGGACCGCATCACGATCATCTTGAACGGAACGCTGTTCGTGCCCAATACCTTCACACCCAATGATGATGGTGTGAATGACCTGTTCGGTGCGCTGGGCAGTGAGATCGAGACCTTCACCCTGCTCGTGTTCGATCGATGGGGTGAGCTGATCTTCCGCACCGATGATATCGATGGTCGATGGGACGGCACCTACAAGGGTCATGATTCACCGATCGACACGTACGTATGGCGTGTGGATGCCACGGAGCTTTCGGGCCACAAGCATCATCGGATCGGGCACGTCAATCTGGTGCGCTGATCCGCTTCAGGTCGTGGTGAATCGCTGACGTGGAAGATCCATCCACTGCAGCGCAGCTCCGCTGAGCAGCATTTCCTTGGTCGCATCGTCCCACGACATGCTTCTGATCAGGCTGCCGGGTTCCAACTCCCCCAAGGGAAAGGGGTAGTCCGTACCCATGGAAACACGTTCGGCACCCATCAGATCCACCACGTACTGCAACATGGCGGGGTCGTGCACCAACGAATCGATCCAGAAGCGTCCCAGGTACTCGCGGGGGTTCACAGGGTTGTCCACCGCGCACAGGTCGGGGCGCACATGGAAACCATGCTCGATCCGCCCCAGCGTAGCCGGGAAGGAACCACCACCGTGTGCGAACGCCACACGCAACGCGGGAAGCCGTTCGAGGAGCCCGCTGAAGATCATGGAGGTGACGGCGAGCGTGGTTTCCGCAGGCATGCCCACCAGCCACGGCGTCCAATACTTGTCCATGCGCTCGGCTCCCATCATGTCCCACGGATGCACGAACACGGCCATGCCCGATTCGGCACAGGCCGCGAAGATGTCGAAGAGGCGGGGCTCGCCCAGATTCAGTCCATTGATGTGCGTTCCGACCTGGATGCCGACCAGCCCGATCCGCTTGCATCGTTCCAGTTCCCTCACTGCCAGTTCAGTGTCCTGCATGGGCAAGGTACCCAGGCCGATGAAACGCGTGGGCCATCGTTGCACGATGTCGGCAATGTGATCATTGAGGAACATCGACAGGTCCAGGGTGTCCTGTGGCTTGGCCCAGTAACTGAACATCACCGGCACGGTACTGAGTACCTGCACATGGACATGGTGGTGATCGCATTCGGCGATGCGCACTTGTGGATCCCAGCAGTTGGCCTGCACTTCACGGAAGAACTTATCGTCCTTCATCATGCGTGCACAACCCGGCCGGTGGTGATCCAGGTGGATGAAGCCCCGGTAGCCGTACTTCGCACCGAAGTCCGGGATGTTCTCCGGCAGGATGTGCGTGTGAATGTCTACGGTGAAGAGTTCTGCCATGGTGGCGACTTACACGAAGCGCGGATCGGCCTCCATCACATGCCCACACTTGTTACAGGTACGAAGTGTCTCGTTCCCGTAGTACTCCCGGAACCTGGGCAGGAAGTCCTTTTCAATGTTGTGCAGTACGAAGCGGAATTCATGCAATAGTTCGTTGCACTTTTCACAGTACCATTGAAGCCCATCCTCCAATTCACGGTCGTCGCGTTTCACCTCTATCACAAGACCCACGGTATTGGCGGCGCGGCGAGGCTGGTGTGGCATCCGGGCGGGCAGCAGGAACATCTCACCTTCCTTGATCGGGATGGTGATGGCCTTTCCATCCTCCTGGATCCCCACTTCGATATCGCCCTCGAGCTGGTAGAAGAGCTCCTCGGTCTCATTCCAGTGGTAATCCTTCCGTGCGTTAGGGCCCCCTACCACCATCACGATGTAGTCTCCAGCATCGGCATACAGGTTCTTGTTCCCGACGGGCGGCTTCAACAGCGCGCGGTTGTCGGCGATCCATTTCCGAAGGTCGAAGGGGCGGCGGATGGGCATGACGGATGCTTTTCGATGCGCCTTAAAGGTAGGGTGGCGTGGGCGAACCCTTCACAACGACGGAGGCGCCCTCCCTACGGGACGACGCCTCTGCCTATGGTGTATGTGGTTGGGTTCAGTTCTTGCCCACACGTCCGGCCATCAGTAGCAGGGCGCCATGGGTGCGCATCATGTTCGCCGAATAGTCGTGATCCTGAACGAACGACCGGCTCTTCTCATCGAACTGGACCATGGCGAAGGGCATATCCAGGATGTCGGTGTCGGCGCCTTCATAGCGATCCCGGTCGATCAGGCTGACATCGAGCATGATAGGTGCAAACTGCAAGGGCTCATCGGGCAGGTCAGCCCGGGTATCCACCACGACACGCTTGTGCATGTACCCCTCGGCCGTGAACTCCACGGTGTGAAGGTCGCCAAGCTCAACCCCGACACGGAATTTCCCGGCACGATCGGTCGAAACCTGTTCCACCAGTTCATTGCCGCGGTACACGGTGATGGTGCATTTTTCCAATTTCCGCTCACCATCGGTCACACGACCGGTCAATGGGAGGTGGTTGGTGAAGGATGGCTCCGACCGTGATCCAGCGGACTCTTGTGCGCTACCGGGAAGTATCACACCTCCGATCAGAAGAAGACCCAGTAGGTATGGGATGATGGCTGTGTTCATGGTCACTGACATTTTTCTGAGGCTTATACACCGCGGCCGTCGCCAGGGTTACCGGCAGGGCCGGAACGAAGAAGGGCGGGGATGATCCCCGCCCTTCAAAGGCTTGTTGGTCGAGTGTGATCACTGCACGATCAGACGGACACTGGTCCGTTCGCCGGCACTGGACAGCTGCACCATGTACATGCCAGGCATGACCCTGCCCGCAAGTGCTACACGGTAGCGCTCCCCACGGGTCATGACGAGGCGCTCGGTATGCACCAGGCGGCCTCCCATGTCGATCACTTCGAGCACCACATCACCGTCGGCACCTGCGTAGCTCACGTTGAAATCACCATCACCCGGATTGGGGAAGATGCTCCATCCGTTCGCCAACATGCCGTCCATGCCGGTGCAGAACTCCACCGAAACAATGACGAAGTTGCTGCTCAACTCCAGGCATTCGCCCGAAGCTGTGATCTGGGATACCAGGCTATCGGGAACAACTCCGGAAAGGATGCCATTGTAGGAAATGCCCCACACATGATAGGTTCCCAGTGCCGCACTGTTGAAGTCAAGGCTATTGCCCGACAACAGCGTCACGATCATATCGTTCTCATCGGTGAGCACATAGGCATAGTTCTCGGCCGAAGTACTTGTGGTCTCGAATCCGATCACATCGGCCACGGCATCCTGGCACACGGTGATGCTGGTGAAGCCATCCTCGGTCTCCACGTCGCCACCTTCGCAATCGACGGTGGAAAAGGCCCCGGTGAGGCAGATGTTGAATTCCCCGGGGTCGCCGTATTCCAGGTTGCTATGCACACGGATGGTGTAGTCGGTGTTCTCCGTAGTGGTCAACACGATCGGCAGGTCAGGAAGTATTTCACATTCCAGTTCATTGCCGTTGCACGCATCGTAGACAGCGATCACCCAATCGGACATGGTGAGGCTGTTGAAGTTGATCGTCACCTCGGTGTTCGATCCCGAATTGAAGGTGTACCACACATCGGCATAGTACACGATCGTCGTCGGATCGCAGGAAGGACCAACCGCATCCTGAATGGCGTACGTATTGTCGCCGAAGGTGGCGTTGGCAGGGCAATTGGCGGGCAACTGAACACTGAGGACAGTGGCGTTCGCGCAATCGTCGTTCACCGGGTTGCAACCCTGCACCGTGATCATCGCTCCTGCCACATCGAGGCTGGCGCAGATGGTGCCTCCACCTTGGATCAACAGGGAATCGACCTCGAAGCCGGTGGTCTGGCCGAATTCGATGATGCTTACATCAAGGGTAAGGGTGTCGTACACGATGGTATGGATGGTGTAATCACCCGTGGTGGTCACCAAGAAATCCGGGGTCGCGCTCAAAGCCACGATAAGCAGGTCCGGACCTTCAGTGAGCACATAGGCGGTCACGAAACCGGTAGGGACCACGCTGTTGCCATCGGGTGTCGCTGAAATGAAAGCCTCATCGTTGAGCAGGCAAACCTCATTGGCATCCGCGGTAATGGTGCCTGCCTCCGCATCGCAGCACAGTACAACGTTGAACGCGGCACCCGCCACATCAAGACTTGCACAGATGCTACCACCTCCCTGGACCAACAGGGCATTCACATCGAAACCGGTGGTGACACCAAGATCGATGATGCCGAGGTCCAACGTGGTGGAGTCGTACACCAAGGTGTGGATCGTGTGATCCCCAAGCGCATCCACATCGAATTCGGGGTTTGCGCCCGCGTCGATGATCACAAGGCCGGGGCCTTGGGTCAGTACGTACACCACTGAGAAGCCGGTGGGTACCACTTCGTCACCGTTCGCGGTGGCCGTCAGGGTTACGGGAACACCTTCGTAGCATACTTCACCACCACCGCCCAGGGTGCCGGCCTCCGCATCGCAGCAGATCTCCACGTCGTACGCTGCCCCGTTCACATCGAGGCTCGCACAAATGGATCCCCCACCCTGGATCAACAAGGCGTTCACATCAAAGCCGGTCGTAACGCCGACCTGGATGACGCCAAGATCCAATGTGGCAGGGTCGTACACCAAGGTGTGGATCGTATAGGATCCGTTGGCGCTGACCACGAACTCGGGGTCTGCACCCGACGCGGCGATCACCAAGCCGGCTCCTTCGGTCAATACATACACCACTTCAAAACCCGCAGGCACAACTGCGTCGCCGTTGGGTGTGGCGAACAGGGTGACGGGTGATCCATCGAAACAATCAACCGCTTCGGCGGTCAGGGTGCCGGCGGCAGCATCGCAACAAACCACCACGTTGAACACGGCACCCACCAGATCAAGGCTGGAGCAAATGGTACCACCCCCCTGGATCAACAACGAATCAACCTGGGCTCCGGTCGTGGTCCCGATCTCAATGATGTCCAGATCAAGCGTGGTCGAATCATACACCAGGGTATGGATCGTAAAGCTCCCCGTTTCCTCCACTTGGAATTCCGGATCGGCACTCACGTTCACGATCACTTGATCGGGACCCTGGGTCAACACGTACAACACCACAAAGCCAGGTGGAACAACCACATCCCCGTTGGGGTCGGCTGTCATCGTCACCGCTGCACCGTTGAAGCAATCGACCGGCTGGGCGGTCAGGGTCCCTGCATCCGCATCGCAGCACAACTGCACATTGAAGAGGGCACCATCAAGGTCGAGACTGGCACAGATGACGCCTCCCCCTTGGACCAAGAGAGCGTTCACGTCACCAGCAACGGTCACTCCGAAGTCGATGATCCCAAGATCCAATGTGGTCGAGTCGTAGACGAGGGTGTGGATCGTGTAGTCACCCAAGGCATCCACGATGAACTCAGGGTCGGCTCCTGCACCCACGATCACCAGGTCGGCCCCTTCGGTCAGCACATAAATGACTGCGAAGCCGGGGGGCACCACAGTGTCGCCATTGGCAACAGCGGTCAATGTCACGGGCGCCTGCTCGTAGCAGACCTCACCTCCGCCGGTCAAGGTGCCGGAAACGGCATCGCAGCACAGCGTAACGTTATAGGCCGCCCCGGTCACATCAAGACTGGCACAGATGGAACCACCACCTTGCACCAACAGCGCATTCACATCGAAGCCGGTGGTGACACCGGGATCGATGATCCCCAGATCCAGCGTGAGCGGATCATAGACCAGGGTATGGATCGTATAATTACCCGTGCCGTCCACGGTAAAGCTTGGGGCGCTGCCTGCGCTGAGGATCACCAGTCCGGCACCCTCGGTCAACACATACACCACCTCATATCCGGGTGGCACTTCGATGTTACCGCTGGGCGTTGCTGACAGGTTGATCGGGGCTCCATCGAAGCAATCATGCGCATCGGAGCTCAGCGTCCCGGCTACAGGCCCGGCGACCGAGAATGCGGCACCGGCCACATCCAGACTTCCACAAATGGCACCGCCACCTTGGATCAGCAGGGAATCGACCGTCGTACCGGTCGTCACGCCGAATTCAATGATGCCCAGATCAAGCGTGGTGGTATCATACACAAGGGTATGGATCGTGTAATCGCCAGCGGCATCCACCACGAATTCGGGATCGGCACCTGCGCCGATGATCACCAGATCCACGCCTTCGGTCAGAACGTACACTACTTGGTAACCGGTCGGCACCACTGGTGCAGCGTTCACCGTGGCTGTCAACGTCGCACTGCTATCCACCAGGCACAAACTGCCTCCACCGCTCAAGGTACCGGCATCGGCCGTACAGTTCGACGCCGGGCCGAGAATGCAGATATCGAAACTCGGCGTTATCGCCTGACCTGCCAGCCAGTCGTAAACACGCACATAGTACGTGGCCCCGACGGTAAGTCCGGTCAACTCGGCGATATCTTCACCACCCTGGCCCAATACATCGGTGCAGTTGATGGTACTGCCCGCGCTGCAATCGCCGTCGCGTACCTCGATCACGGCATCGTAGATATCAGCAGGAAGCACGCTGATGGTGTGCTCATCGGCTGTGGCAACGAAGCGGAACCAAACACCGTCGTCGGAGTCACCATCACAATCGGTGGGGACCGTTGTTCCGGCCCCGTTCGCGCCCGATGCATCCACTGTGAGAGGCTCACAGGTGTCGTTGGGCGTCAAGACGATCGCACCGGAACAATCGACGTTGACCGGTGGGGTCGCCGAACAGGGTACTCCGGAGAAGGTGAGTTCATAAGGGCCTGTTGCGCCAGTGCCTTGTTGCACCCCGTAGTAGTACGTACCGGGTGCCAACTGTGGGAAAAGGATGCTGAAATTGCCATCGCCGCACAGAAAGGGGTTCACATTATCCTCCGCGGTGTAAACCAGGTTGGTAAGCGGGCAACCCACGAACAGGGTAAGCCATGCGCCTGCGAATGCTGGATCGGTGCCGCAATAGGCAATGGTCACATCCAGGCATTCCGAGATGGTGAAGGCCTCATAGACCGCATTGCCGAAGCCTACATCGTTGGTAGCTCCGGTATTGTCGCCCAAGCGGGTGACAGGGAACCCTGCCTCGAGATCGACAACCACTGCGCCAGCACACAGATCGTTCGGGGGCGTACCTCCTAACAGGACACCATCGCTGATGATAGTCCCAACTGAGCCGATCGTGCTGATCTGGAGTTCCTTGTCCGCAACGGTCACATATTGACCCTGTTGGGCAAACACGCCACTCGGCGCTCCAAGGCATAGTGTCAGTAGGAATGCTCCTATTTTTCGGTGTAATGAAGTGTATCGTTGATCCATCGCAATTGTATTTGGTTGGTAGAGGGGGGTACAAAGATGGCGATAGAAGTGAGTCTTTTGTGCACCTATCCGTAACGTTTATCTCAATTCGCGTTCACAGAACGGGTTCCAGCATCGGATCAACACGCATGCAAAAATGGCAGGGGCGGACCGATGGTCCGCCCCTGCCTTGATGCTTGGACCGTGATCAGCGTACGATGAAGCGCTGTTCATGCACGCTCCGATCCGAAGTGAAGCGGATCATATACGTACCGCTGGCCAGACGACCGGCCAAGGGCAACATCACTTGTCCACCCTGTGTCATGCCGAGCACATCACCGTGCACAAGACGACCGGTCATATCGAGCACCTCCAGGGTCACCTTGGCATCCGCACCACCATACTGGATGGTCAGATCGCCATTGCCAGGATTGGGAAATACCGACCAGGTCTGCGCGCTTGTCGCGGGAACACCCGTGATGATCCCGGTGACATCCACCGTGTAGTCCTCCACCTGACCATAGGTGGAATTCCCGCAGGGCGTGTCGTTCGGTGTGTTGGGGTAGTCAGGGCCTACATACGTATCGTGCAGGCGTACACGCATGCGGGTCACGCCGGTGAGGGCGGTGAGCGGAACGGTCACCGTGCCAGTGAATGGCCCAACACCGTTCGGAGAGGCGAAGACCAATTCGTCGACATCGAACACCTCGTTCTGGTCCCAATCCACCCAAGCCAGCACCTGATCGGTGGCAAAACCACCCGATACGGTCACCGAGATCGGGTAGTCCAGTCCTCCCACCACACTGGCTGGAATGGATGTAAAGTCCTCGTACCCGGCCGTACCGGTCGAGTTGTTGTTGATGCCGGCAAAAGTGACATTGCTGATCTTCTCGAAGGTCAGGTTCGTGGCACCGGCATCGCAGTACGGTCCGGCCGTCACACAGGCCACTGCGGACACGTCGATCGTGTAGGGTCCCGCCGTGGCGGGCTCGCCGCGAACGGGCACATAGTAGGTCCCTGCAGGCACGTTGGCGAAGGTGATCGTGGCATTGCCATCGGCACAATCCGTGAAGTTGCCCGCGCTGAACAGGATCACATCATCGTTGGCCGGACAGTTCTCCGACAATACCGCCCAATACACAGCCGGAAGGGTCGTGGTGCCGCAATAAGCCAGTGTGATGGTCGCACACTCCGTGATGGTGAAGGCATGCCATACCGTCGTGGTGTCGCCACCCACATCCATGATGGACCCTGCCAGTGCATCGCCCGTGGAGGTGGCATTGGTGTTGTCACCCGTGAACGTGATGCTGCCTCCAACGGGCAAGGACTGTGGCGTAGCGCTGCCACACAGATCGTTCGGTGGCGTACCCACAGGGCCAGCATTGAACACGCAGGTAGTAAATGCGTCAGCGGTAACGGGGGTCACATAGGGCCATTTGTAGATGCGGTAGTAGTAGGTCACACCCACGGTCGTGGGCACCGTCAGTGTCTCCGTGGCCCCAAGCAAGGTGGCGTCCACGCAACCCAGCGACACCAAAGCAGCACAGTTGCCGGAGAATACTTCCAGGATCGGGTCCATGCCCGTGTCCGCATCGCCCGCGCCGGTCACTTCCACCGTGGTGCTCGTGGAAGTGGCTGTGAAGTTGTACCATACATCATTGGCCGAAGCAGCGGTGAAGTCGCTACATAGCGCGGGTGCCACTGATTGGGTGGCACCTGCGACCGTACCAGCGGTTCCCACGCAAGTGGAGCCTACACTGATCGGCGTGGCATTGTCGCACAGGTCGTTCACAGCACCGCCAGGACCGGCGGCTGAGAACACGCAGGTGGTGAAGCCGAACACGGTCTGTGGAGCCGCGTAGGGCCAATGATAGATGCGGTAGACATAGGTAGCACCCACGGTGGTGGCCACCACCAAGGTCTCCGTGCCACCGCG
>JBGTIB010000084.1:0-4540 GCA_041745875.1 Flavobacteriales bacterium
GTAGATCCGGTGGCGCAGGGTGTAGGCCCAGCGCGGTGGCCGTTTCACGCCGCGCAGGGCATGGTCGGCGCCGGAGCCCAGGCCATGGTGCCAGAACATGCGGTAGGTGTCCTTCACGGTCTCGCGGTGCATGTGCTGCATCACCGCTGCGGGGTTCACGCCCAGCACGGCACCCGCGACACGGGCGCGGCGCGAAAGGTCGGGGTCCTCGCCACCGGGCCACTTGAAGGAGGTGGTGAAGCCGCCCAGCTTATCCAGCAACGCGCGACGATACACCGCGTTGGCCGTCACCAGGTAGGCCACGGTACCGTCGCGCAAACGGTGGTGGGCCATGGCCTCGCTCCAATCCACGTAACGGCTCAGGATGCTGTCGGTAAAGCGCACGATCGCCCCGCCCACGGCATCCAACTCCGGATGCGCGTTGAGGAATGCAAGATGGCTCTCCAGCCAGTCGGGCGCGGGCACACAATCGTCATCGGTCATGGCCACCCAGGTGCCACGCGCTTGGGCGATGCCCCGGTTGCGCGCGGTGGAAGGCCCGGCATTGGCGCCCGTGACCACCACCAGGTGGAAGGGTGCCGTGGCCGCATGGTCCTTCAGCTTCTCCACGGTGCCATCGCCCGAGCCATCGTCGCTCACGATCACTTCGAAGCGCGCAGGGGAAAGCGTCTGGCGTGCCAGCCCGGCCAGGGTCAGTTGCAGCCTGTCCCACCTGCGGTAGGTGGGGATGACAACGGATATCTCAGGACTGTCCATGCAGGACGGTGGGCGTTCGGGACGGCAAGATCATCAATCGCCGAGGACCGTGTCCAGATCCACGCGGGGAAAGACCTCCAGGTGGCCGCCGCGTGTGGCATTGAAGATGTTCACGCCGTGCTGTTCCGCATAACGCTGGGCATGCTCGTAGCTCCGGGTCATGCGGGAGATCAGTGCGGGGTTCATGGCCTCGCCGGGTGCGGTGTAGCCTGGCGCGAAGTGGTTGCTCACCTGCCCGGGGTCCACCGGGCTGCTGCCACCCGCACCGATGCTGCCCGCATAGAAATGGTCGCAGCCGATCAGATAGATGGGATCCAGGCCCAGGTGTACGGCCAGCTGGATGTTCGCGTAGGTGACCGTATGCCCGCCGTACAACCCTTCGACGGCGTTGCCCGAGAAGGGTATCACCGTGGCATCGGGACTGCTTTCATCCACGGTGGGCAGGGCGCGGAAGGTCATCATGCGCACTTTGGCCCCTGCTGGTTCGGGCAGGTAGGAAGGGATGAGCACCATGGGCGCATGCGTGTGCATGCTGGCGGCGCTGCGCTCCCACAAAAGGTCATCGACCACAGTGTAGTACAAGGGACGCCACCTGGTCTTCTCGAAAGCCAGAAAGACCTTGTTCGACGCGATGGTGACCTCATGCGTCAAACGATCCAGGTCCTGCATGCGCAGGCTGGGGCCATTGCCCACCACGAAGCCGCGACGTCCGGCATGGCGACCTTTCAAGGCGGTGAGATAGGGGGTGCTGCGGCGGAGCCGATCGCCCAGTTCACCGGGCCAATGGGCATAGGGACCTTCCACCACGGGCCTGCCCAGCAGGCGCTTAATCGTATCGACGATACTCCGTTTCCCGGCCATGCGCTTAGGCGAAGTCGGGTATCGCGATGCCGTGTGCCCGCACCCACTCCTCGGTGGCGGCCAGGTCCTCCATGGAGTGTACGTCGAAGCAGCCTTCGGTGACATAGGGTTTGATGCGATCGCCCATCACCGTCCACGGTGGCTGGCCCTGGGCGGAACGCACGCCACGTTCCACGCTCAACGCCCAGATGCTATGGTCGAAAAAGTAGGCCTTGGGCAGATCCTGCCGGTTGCCCGAGACGCCGGTCTTGGTGAAGTCGAAGTAGGGCTCCAACAGGCCATCGGCGTTGGGGCGCTTGCAGCGGTACGGGTGGTATTCGCTCTTCTCGTGCACGGGTACCACGGCGGAAAGGCTGTCATCGGCCAGGAGCGCATCGATGCAGTCGTCGACCATGGCCGTGCTGATGGTGCCCACGTTGGCATGTTGCACCACCAGGATGCGCGCCGGACCCTCGGCCTCGATGATGCCCATGGCGTGTTTCACCACATCCACGCTTTGCGAGGTGGGTGTGCTCAATTCGGCGGGCCGCACGATGGGGGTGTAACCGGCCTGTTGTGCCGCTGCCAGGATCTTGGGATCATCGCTGCTTACATAGAAACGGCCGATGTGGCGCGAGCCCCGCGCGGCCGCTGCGGTATAGTGCAGCAAGGGTTTGCCGAACACCGGCAGTATGTTCTTGTCGGGCAGCGAACTGCCGCCCCGCCCGATCATCAGGGCCACGATCTCGTTGTTCTTCGCCATGAGCAATTGCTTGTTCCCCGCACCTTCCCTCCTCCGTCAACGCGTGGCCACCGTGTACTTGTGGTGTTCAATGTCCAGCACGCGCTTCACGCCATCGCCCACGGCCTCCTCGGCCTGGCGCACATCGATCACGAAACGGGCGAAGGCGTCGCTGCGCAGGTCGATCGCCACCTTGTCGAAGTGCACCCACTCCACATCGCCGAGCTTCACGTGTTTCTCCAGCATGCGTGCCCCGGAGGCCACCGCCAGCATGCAGCCCATGGAGCCCAGGTCGTGGCTGGAGTAGCCCGGCACGATGCGTGGGTCACGCGTGCGCAGGTCGTGGTAATGCCGCACCACACCCACGTTGCAGGCGTTGCGCGGCGTGGGATAGGCGCTCACGCAGTGCAGCAGGTAGATCTGCGGATTGTCCTTGTAGGTCCTCAGCACATGCTCCACGTACTCCGCCTCGGTGAAGCCGGTGCTGACCACCACCGCACCCTTGTAGGCCGCCGCGATGTTCGCGTGGTAGTCGCGGTGGTTGCTGATCGTGGAGGGGATCTTCACCAGGCGCGGTTCGAAGCGGCGGATGGCCTCGTAGCTGGCGATGTCCAGCACCGAGCAGAACCACTCGATGCCGCAACGTTTGCAGGTCTCGTCCAGCAGGTCGAGCAGGGTGTCGTTCAGTTCCACGCCCCGGCGGTAGTCGCCCAGCGTTTCACCGAAGGGCGACCAGTAGTAGCTCTTCAGTTGCTCGGCCGTGTAGAAGCTGTCCACATCGCGCTTCTGCACCTTGATCAGGTCGGCACCAGCCTCCGTGGCGCGTTCCACCATCTCCACCAAGCGCTCGGGATCGCCCAGGTGGTTGTTGGTCAGTTCGGCCACCACCAGCACGCGATCGGGATCGGCCAGGTCGATGCGGCCCTTGCGCGGGGTGGTGCGCACACCGCTGGTGCGCCGCGAGAAGTCCGAGGGGCTCAGGGCACTGTACTCCTTGTTGCCCACGTGCACCAGCTTCAGCCGATCGCCCTTGCCGAAGTAGTGGAGGAACTGGCGGAAGCCGTGCTCCTGCGAAGAGATGATGGCGTCGCGTTCCACCAGCGTGGCGCCCGAGCGGTCGGCGCCGGCCTTGCTGCTCAGCGAGCCTGCCGAAAGACTGAAGTCGAAGCCCAGGAAGTACACCGTCTGCGGCCGCTTGCGCAGTGCCTGGATCCGGCTGGCCACCTTCACGGCGTTCAGCAACACGAAACTTTCGTCGAAGAACGCCTCCTTCTCCAGGCGTACCACCTCCAGCTCGTCCTGGTCCAGCTCGATGGGGATCGGGGGCAGCACCACGTGGGGCACATCGCCGGGCAGCGGTTTGCCCGCCAGGTAGAAGCCGCAGCGGAAACCTTCCTCCTGCAGACTGTGCCGCACCCAGTTCGCGCTGAAGATGCCGATGTCGCCGGGCGTGATGCGCTCCGAGTCGTTCAGGTTGATGACCAGCCCGGGCGGCAGGTTCGTCAGGTCCAGGGTATCCAGGCTGGGGCCCTTGCCGATCACGTGGATCACATCGCCATCGGTGGCGGCCAGTTGCGCCAAACGCTCGTGGATCATGTTCATCCCGTTTGTCTTTCGTTCCGTTGATCCATGCCCGTAGCTGATCCCAACACGGCGCCCAGGTGCTTTCGTGGGAAGAGTGCCAGCGGACTGTCGGGTGCTGCGTTGAAGATACGCCCCCCATTCGCTTCAAAGAACTCCTTGGCCACACCGAGCGCCCGCATCATGCCTGCTTCGTTGGGCAGAGTGATGATCTCCGTGCGCTCGCTCAGGCGCGGATCGAAATAGGAACCGCTGAGGTCCCCTTCCGCGGTCCGCACTGCGTGATAGTCGCCGACGGTACGATCCACTTGCACCTGGTAGGCGATGTCCACACCAAGCAGGTACACCTCCCGGATCCCCATGTACCAGGCCATTTGCAAGGCCGCGAAGGCGACAGTATAGCCCCCCTGCAGGCCGTGCTCCAACCTGGTCCGGAACTCTATCGGCCCCTCCATGGAAGCAGGATAGGGGATCTTGTACACGGTGGTGGCCGGGTGGTGCTTGAAGGAGGCATGCGATCCCAAACCGGCCAGCACTTCCTGCTCAGGTGGGAAGTGCAGGTATGGCTCCAGCGAACGGGCCACCACCTCATCATGGATCATATAGTAGGAGGGCCACCAA
>JBGTIB010000085.1:0-14173 GCA_041745875.1 Flavobacteriales bacterium
ACTCGCCACTCGCTACTCGCCACTCATACACTTCCCGCCGCACTCAACTCCAACAACTTCCCATCCTCGCAGCGCACCACCCGGGTGTTGAATTTCTTCATGTGGGTGTAGTCGTGGGTGGCCATGATCACGCAACGGCCGCTGTGGCTGATGTCGAAGAGCAGGTCCAGGATCTCGCCGGTGGTCTCGGGGTCGAGGTTGCCGGTGGGTTCATCGGCCAGGATGAGTTCGGGGTCGTTCAGCAGGGCACGTGCAATGCTGACACGCTGCTGCTCGCCGCCACTGAGTTCGTGCGGCATCTTGTAGCCCTTGTTGGCCAGGCCCACTTTCTCCAACACCTGCTGGATCCGCTCGTCCATCCGTTTGCGCTCCTTCCACCCGGTGGCCTTCAGCACGAAGAGCAGGTTATCGTTCACCGTGCGGTCGCTCAGCAACTGGAAGTCCTGGAAAACGATCCCGATCTTCCGTCGCAGGAAGGGGACCTGTGAACGCTTGAGCTTGGTGAGGTCGAAGCCGGCCACATGTCCTTCCCCCTCCTGCAGGGGCAGGTCTCCATAGAGGGTACGCATCAGGCTGCTCTTGCCGCTGCCCGTGCGGCCGATGAGGTAGATGAACTCGCCCTTGTACACCGTAAGGTCCACGTTGTTGAGGACCAGGTTCTCACGTTGGAAGATGCGCACACCGTGCAACAGGATGATGGGGGAGTCGCTCATGGTACGGGCCAAAGGTCAAAATTTCCGGGGCATATCGCACGTTCGATGTTTCGGCACAATGCTGGCTCACCCCGGATCCCGACCTCACCTCATCCCAACCTGCTGATGCCTCCCAAGGGTGAACACCTGCGCGTGGATAAGTACGCTGGAATTCGGCCGTCGCTGCCCACCACCCCCCGGAACTTTGATCGCTTGATGAAGACCCCTTTCCCCATGGTACATGGACCTTCGTTCCACCAGGCCGCGCTGATCATGCTGCTGGTGTTGGGCGGCCTGTGGGCACCGGTGGCACTGGCCCAACGGCCGGCCCATTTCGAGCACCGCGATGCCGACCTCGTTCACGCACTGGACCTCTTCGGCCGTGCACAGTATGCCGCAGCCCGCTTCGAGTTGGAACGGGCGATCGACAAGCGTCCCGACACCAAGGACCGGAGCCGCATCGATGCCGAGTATTACCGGGCCCTCAGCGCCGTGCGCCTGTTCCACGATGATGCGGGCCACCTGTTGCAGACCTTCATCGCACACCACCCCGAGAACCTGCATGTACCGGCCGTACGCTTCGAGTTGTTCAAGCATGCCTTCGGACGTCGCAAGTGGAAGGACGCCATCGAATGGAGCGAGCAGGTGGATCGCCTGGCACTTGCCCCGGCTGATCTTGAGGAGTATCGTTTCAAGCGCGGATATGCCTACTTCCAGGAGGAGAACCGCGATGCGGCCCTGGGCGAGTTCGCTGCGGTGATGGCCGGCACCGGCACCTACGCCAGACCATCGTTGTACTATGCTTCGCACATCCAGTACGAACGGGGCAACTACGAGACGTCGCTGCAGGGATTCGAGCAACTGAAGGGCGATGAGAACTTCGGGAAGGTGGTGCCCTTCTACATCGCGGAGATCCTCTTCCTGCAAGGCAAGTACGACGAACTCGATGCCTATGTGAAACCCATGCTCGATGATCCACAGGGTGCACGGCGCATCAACGAGATCAACCGACTGGCCGGTGAAGCACACTACCGCTCGGGACGTTATGCCGAAGCACTGCCCTACCTGGAGAAGAGCTCCCAACGTGTGGGTGTGGGCCGTGGCGACCGGTACATCCTGGGCTACGCCTACTATCGTGCAGGCGACTGCAAGAAGGCACTGGCTGAGTTCAACCTGGTGGCCAATGGCAAGGACAGCCTGGCACAGATGGCCACCTACCACATGGCGGATTGTTACCTCAAACTGAACGAGAAGAACTACGCCCGCACCGCCTTCAAGAAAGCCTACGAGATCGGCGGGGATCTGCAGGTGACCGAGGATGCGCTCTTCAACTACGCGAAACTGGCCTACGAGCTCAGCTTCGATCCCTACCACGAGGCGATCCGTGCGTTGCAGGATTATCTGCGCACCTATCCCAACACCGCCCGCCGCGATGAGGCTTACGCCTTTCTCCTGAACGTCTACCTACGCACGCGCAACTACGAAGCGGCGTTGGAGGCCCTGGACAAGATCGAGCAGAAGGACATCCGTTCGCAGGAGGCCTATCAGATGCTGGCCTACAACCGGGGCGTGGAATTGTATGAAGGACGCAAATACAAGGATGCGGCCCTGTTCTTCGAGCGTGCCCTGAAGTACCCCGTGGAGCCGCAGGTCAATGCACGCGCCCATTTCTGGATGGCCGAATCGTACTACGGACAAGGTGACCTGTCCGCAGCGCTCCGCAAGTACGAAGCGTTGCGCAACTCGCCCGGAGCCTACGCCACGAACCTCTATGAACAGGCCGGCTATGGCATGGGCTACACCTTCTTCAAGCTGAAACAGTACGACGAAGCCGCCGTGGCCTTCCGCCGATTCGTAGGCACAGGAGCGGGTGAAGGCCGCCAGCGCAGCGATGCCATGCTGCGGATCGGGGATTCGTACTACGTGTCCCGCGATAACGAACAGGCGATCAAGTGGTACGATGATGCGATCCGCGCGGGCTCGCCGGACAGGGACTATGCGCAGTACCAGAAGGGTGTCTGCCTGGGACTGTTGCGCCGGAACCCGGAGAAGATCACCACGCTCAAAGCCCTGCTCGCTGAGAACGCGGATTCACCCTATGCCGCCGATGCCAAGTTCCAGTTGGGCGAGACCTACATCAACCTGGACAATGATGCCGAGGCGATGAACTACTACGGCCAGGTGATCGCACAGCACCCGAACAGTCCGCATGTGCGCCAGAGCATGTTGCAGGTTGCCCTGATCCACAAACGGCAGGGTAATGACCAGAAAGCCCTGGATGGATTCAAGGCCATTGTGGCGAAGTATCCCACCATGGACGGTGCCCGCGATGCGCTGGCCGGGATCGAGGCCATCTATGTGGAGCAGGGAAAGGTGGGCGAGTACGAATCGTATGTGCGCGGGTTGAGCTTCGTGGATCCCGCCAGCCTGGACCTGGATGAGAAATACTACCGCAGTGCCGAGGCTCTGTACTTCGATGAGAAATGCCCACAGGCGATCGGGGCCTTCGGTGATTACCTGAACAAGTACCCCAGCGGGGCCTACGCCCTCAACGCCCTCTTCTACCGCGGGGATTGCAACTACCGCACAGCGAAGTACGACCAGGCCCTGCCCGATCTGGTGGAAGTGATCCGCAGGGAAGGCTCCCAGTTCATGGAGAGCGCGCTGTTCGGTGCCAGCGATATCCTGTACCGCGAGAAGCGCTGGGAGGGTGCCTTGGAATATTTCCAGCGATTGGAATCGGTGGCAAGCTTCCCGCAGAATGTGCTTGCGGCCCAAGTCGGGCAGATGCGTACCCTGCGGGAACTGGGCAGGCAACGCGATGCTGCTGCCGCTGCGGAGAAGGTCAGCGCCAACAGCAATGCCACCGCCGACCTGAAGGCCGAGGCGGGCATGTTGGTGGCCAAGGGTTTGTTGGACGCTGCGGACCATGGTGCCGCCTACGACCGTTTCAAAGCGATCAGTGCGGCCAGCACCAACCAGTTGGGCGCCGAGGCCAAGTTCCACCAGATCTACGTGCGCTATCTCCAGGGACGCTTCCGCGACGCGGAGAAGGAGGTTTTCGAACTGGTGCAACGCTACCCTGCCTATGACCACTGGAAGGCACGCTCCTTCATCCTGCTGGGCGATGTGTACGTGCAGCTCGATGAACACTTCCAGGCGAAGGCCACCCTGCAGAGCGTGATCGACAACAGCAACGAACCGGAGCTGGTGGCCCAGGCGCGCCAGCGTCTCGATGCCATCAACGCCAGCGAATTGCCCCGCACCACACCTGCGCCACAAGAGGACATGGACATCGAACTGCCCGGTAACAACGACGGAGAATGAGTTGCATGAGCAAGACCCTCCCAGCCTTGGTGGCTGCCCTGGTCGCCGGGGTGCCCGCATTCGCCCAGGTCACGACACCCGGTGGTGAGTATTTCATCCAGGGCATCTACAACCCCACCATCGCCGATGCCCGCAAGATCGACCTGCGTCCTGAACTGATCGATACGGTCCTGCCGGAACAGTCGGTGAACTATGTGATGCTGCCGAACAAGGCCGATGTGCCTCCACGCGTGGACAGCATCGCCCCGGCCAAGCTCAGCATTCTGCCGCCACAACCCAAGCTCTACCGGGCCTTTGTGAAGGGTGGTTTCGGACTGTACACCACTCCCTTGGGTGAGTTGTACTGGAACAATACGCGCTCCCGGACCAATGCGTACGGCATCCATGCCAGACACCTCAGCAGCAACGGTGGGATCGATGATGTGGGCGAGAGCGATTACAGTTTCAACAGCGTGGATGGGCACTACAAACATTTCGTGGGCGATCACGAAGTGGGAGGCAGGCTCCTGTACGACCGGCGCCGTGTGAGCTACTACGGCTACGATGCGAACGATAGCATCAATGCCTTGATCGATACGTTGGGGCTGCCCGATGATGCGCTGAGGCAGGTATACAACGACATCGGTTTCGCGGCGAACGTACGCAGCATGTACAGCGACAGCAGCAAGATCGCCCATGACGTGGACATTGAAGTGCATTCGTACTCCAATCTCACCGGCAGCCGGGAGACCAACATGCGCATCTTCGCCGACCTGGGGAAGAAGGAAGGGCGGGAGACCTATGGAGCGGGCATCCTGATCGACAACAACGCGTACCGCGGCCAGCTGGGTGGCGCGCTTGGCGATTTCAGAAGGAACGGGACGCTGTTCGGCCTTACCCCCAACGTGAGCACGCGCACCGAGAAGTACATGGTGAAGGTGGGTGCAGGCATCTACGTGGACGCCTTGGGCAGCACCTCCTTCCACTTCTTCCCCCTGGCACAGGCCAGCTACAGCCTCTTCGACAACATCCTGGTGCCGTACATCGGATTGGAAGGTGAACGGGAGCGCAACAGTTTCCGCAGCCTGACGCGTGAGAACCCCTGGCTCACCGGTGCTCCCGATCTGGTGAACTCCAGCAAGCTCTACGATCTGCATGGCGGCCTGCGGGGCAGCGTGAGCCGCGAACTGGGCTTCGATGTGCGGGCGAGCCGGACCCGCATCGCCAACATGCCCCTGTTCGTGAACGTGCCCAATACGCCTGCTGGCGACCGTATGGCCGTCGTGTACGATCGCGTGGACATCCTGCAACTGAGCGGCGAGCTCCAGTACCACAGTGGCAGCGCCCTGGACCTTACCGCCCGCATCAATGTGAACAGCTACGAGACGCGCCTGCAGGCCGAGGCGTGGAACCTCCCTCCCTACGAACTGGCTTTCGGTGCGGTGTACAACCTGCGGAACAAGCTCATCCTGAATGCCGAGGCCCTGTTCCTTGGCCAACGGAAGGCACGCGGGGAAGAGGTGGTGGTCCCCGGACAGCAGCCCGGCACCCTCTACGAGACGGTGGACCTGGACGGTTTCCTGGACCTGCACCTAGGCGTGGAGTACCGCTACACGCGCCGCCTCAGCGTGTTCCTGCAGATGAGCAACCTCAGCGCCAGCAAGTATGAGCGCTGGTACCGATACCCGGTGCAGCGCGGCTTGCTGCTGGGCGGGGCGACGTACGCTTTCTAGGGGACTGCGGGCAATGGTCTAACGCGCACCGTTAGGCTTGACTTCTTGTTCCGGTATCCAGTCGAAACTCATCACTCTGAAGTCCACGCGGCGGTTCATGGCGTGAGCGGCTTCCTTTTCTTCCTTGGTCGCCATCCGAGCGATCTGGGGCACGGTGATCAATGGTGCACTGTCACCTTTCATAGTGACCGATATTCTTGCTGGATCCACATCGATCGCAAGTAGGAAGTCAAGCACGGATCCAGCGCGCACTGCTGCCAGACCCTCCTTCTCACGGGCTTCCACATGGCCCTGAAGCTCCAGGGTCATTTGTGGATTCATCTTGAGCACTTCGGCGATCTCGACCATCGCGCGATATCCTTCCGGCGAGAAATTGGCACTATCCCTTGAAAAATGAATGCGCGGGAGGTCGATCACAGGGCAACTTATGATCTGGTGCAAGCGAAACTCCTTGACCAAGACAGCTCCGGCTGGGAGTTGGCCCTTCTCGATCCTATCCATCAGCACAAGGTGAGCCGGGCCTAAAACCTTGATATCCACTTGGGTTCCGACCGGCAACTCGAATAGGAATGGGAAGGTATCCTGCCGCGTTCGATGAATGGGCTTTTGATCATCCAACTTCAAGATCACCTCAGCTGAATTGACGGGCTCGCCTTGCGGGTGGCTGATCACTTGGATCCGTAGCTGGAATGTCCAGGAGGATCTTGTATCGGGATCATCCTGCCCCACCACCGGAGAGCTGATCAGTACCGAAGCGATGAGGGCGAAGCCGATGGTGCGCATCAGGGGTGCCGTGCAGGATGGGGCGACGGGCTGTTGGTCAAAGTTCGCGAAATGCCCGCCAACACCGGATTTTTTAGAGGCGGTCCGGACGGTTCGCGAGTCCCCCGGCCACCCATAGCGATCCCCCCGTGAAATGCAAGTCCGGAGGCCCTGTTAAATATCAACAAAACCCGCGCGACTGTTGGGAAAACGGCCCGGACGGGCGGTGCGGATGGAGTACCTTCGCGTGCCCTTCGGAAAGCGGGGTAAGAATACATCGGAACACATGTCAGAGACCACATTGGAAATGAGCGAGAAAAGGAAACCGGCCGTAGGCTATATGGCTGATAGCATCCAGGTATTGGAGGGGCTTGAAGCCGTCCGGAAACGACCGGCGATGTACATCGGCGATATCGGCACCAAAGGCCTGCACCACCTGGTGTACGAAGTGGTGGACAACTCCATCGACGAGGCCCTCGCCGGGCACTGCGATACCATCGGTGTGATCATCAAGGCTGACAACAGCATCCGGGTGCAGGACAATGGCCGCGGCATCCCCGTGGACATCCACGAGAAGGAAGGGCGCAGTGCCTTGGAGGTGGTGATGACCGTGCTGCACGCCGGTGGCAAGTTCGACAAGGACAGCTACAAGGTCTCGGGTGGCTTGCACGGTGTCGGTGTGAGTTGCGTGAACGCCCTCAGCACCGAATTGATCGCGGAAGTACACCGCGATGGGAAGGTCTACCGGCAGGTATACAACGCCGGGAAGCCCCAGGCCCCGGTGGCCGAGGTGGGTACGACGGATATCCGGGGCACCATCATCACCTTCGCGCCCGACCTCACCATCTTCCAGGTCTCCGAGTTCAACTACGACACGCTCGCCGCACGTCTGCGCGAACTCGCCTTTCTGAACAAGGGCATCAAGCTCACCCTCACCGATGAGCGCCGTACCAACGAGGACGGCAGTTTCGTGAACGATGTGTACTTCAGCGAACAGGGCCTGGTGGAGTTCGTCAAATTCCTGGACGGAACGCGCCAGTCGCTGATCGAGGAGGTGATCTACATGGAGGGCGAGAAGCAGGGGATCCCGGTGGAGATCGCCATGGTCTACAACGACTCCTACAACGAGAACCTCCACTCGTACGTCAACAACATCAACACGCACGAGGGCGGCACGCACCTGGCAGGTTTCCGCAGTGGACTCACCCGTACACTGAAGAAGTATGCCGATGCCAGCGGTGCCACCAGCAAGTTGAAGTTCGAGATCGCAGGGGATGACTTCCGTGAAGGCCTCACCGCCGTGATCAGCGTGAAGGTGCAGGAACCCCAGTTCGAAGGGCAGACCAAGACCAAGCTGGGTAACAACGAGGTGAGCGGAGCGGTGAACATGGCCGTGAGCGAGATGCTCGAGAACTACCTGGAGGAGCACCCGCGCGACGCCAAACAGATCGTGGAGAAGGTGATCCTGGCCGCCACGGCCCGCCATGCCGCCCGCAAAGCGCGCGAACTGGTGCAGCGCAAAGGCGCGTTCTCAGGAGGCGGCCTCCCGGGCAAGCTGGCCGATTGCCAGAGCAAGGATGCCAGTGCCAGCGAACTGTTCCTCGTCGAAGGAGATTCCGCGGGAGGAACTGCCAAGCAGGGCCGCAACCGCGAGTTCCAGGCCATCCTTCCACTGCGGGGCAAGATCCTCAACGTGGAGAAGGCCATGCAGCACAAGATCCTGGACAACGAGGAGATCCGGAACATCTACACCGCGCTCGGTGTGCACATCGGAACCCTGGAGGATAGCAAAGCCCTCAACATGGAGAAGCTGCGCTACCACAAGATCGTGATCATGTGCGACGCCGACGTCGACGGCAGCCACATCCAGACCCTGATCATGACCTTCTTCTTCCGCCACATGCAGATCCTGATCGAGCACGGCTATCTCTACATCGCCACCCCGCCGCTTTATCTTGTGAAGAAGGGCAAGGAGCAGGTGTATTGCTGGAACGATGCCGAGCGCGATGCCACCATGGAGCGTATGCGCTCCTCCGGCAAGGAAGTGAGCATCGGCGTGCAGCGTTACAAGGGTCTCGGAGAAATGAACGCCGAACAGTTGTGGGAGACCACCATGGACCCAAGCCGTCGCACCCTGCGCCAGGTGACCATCGAGAACGGCGCCGAGGCGGACCGCGTCTTCAGCATGCTGATGGGCGATGAGGTGCCACCGCGCCGCGAATTCATCGAGAAGAACGCCAAGTACGCGCGGCTGGACGTCTGATCGATCACACCATGCATGAAAACGCCCGGCCCAGTGCCGGGCTTTTTCATGGTCTCCGGTCCGTGGGTATCAGCACCAGCCGGATGCCGAAATGCAGGGTCGGAGTGACGAAGCAGTAGTGGTCCTCATGATCTTCGGTCACTGAAACCGGTGGCCAATGGTTGTTCAAAACGCCTTCATGGGTAACGAAGCGCATTCGCCGAACGCGGACACCCAAGCCGCCATATCCTTCCATGACCAGAGCGTGACGTTTCGAACGATCGGCACGGGGCGCTGAAGTGGCCCCCCACAGGAGACGTATGGCGGATATATCCTGCCGTTCACTCCGAAGGCCATCGAAGCGCAGGCTCTCCACGTTGTCATACGACACCCGCTTGCGGTCGAACCACCAGACCCGGTGAAAGGCATCGAGTTCCAGGAAGGTGCGGCCATCCGAAGCGAATTGGTAGCGTACCAAGGGACCGAGTGTTACGGCCTGGTACATCCAGTTGCGGTAGTTGATACCGAAGTAGGTGGAGCCCGCACCTCCACTGGGGATCTCACCACCGGACCAAAGGCTGGGTCTGAAACCTCCATGCACACCAATGGCCCATCGTTGGAACCTGTGTTGCACCCGCAGATTCAGATTCAGCATGGCGGTTTGTATGACCTCGGTACCATAGCTCCAACGCGAGGGGGGTGCTGCTGCATCCTGGGCCGATACAACACTTTCGAGGACCATGGCCAGTATCAGCGAAGGCAAGCGGATCTTCATCCCGGTTCGCACCAACGATCATTTCAACAACGTCACATGCCCCACCAACTCCTTGCGTTCGACATGCTGGGGATCACGGTAGATCAGTTTCCATACGTAGACCTCGGTCTGTGACAATACACCGCCCACATGGCCATCCCAGCCTTGTCCAGGGGTCACACTCGTGAAGATCTGCTCGCCCCAACGGTTGAAGATCATGAACTCGTAATCCGTGACATCGGGTAAGTTGAAGATGGGGGTGAACACATCGTTGAGCCCGTCGCCATCCGGTGTGAAGGTGTTGGGCATCCACACACCCAATACATCCAGGACGCTCACCAGAACGCAGTAGGTATCACTGCATCCGTTGGCATCCGTGGCGGTAAGGCAGATCATGTAATCGTTGCCCAACACACCGGGGAAGGTGAAGGTGGGCGACGCTTCGGTGCTGCTGCCAAGTCCATCGAAGTCCCATGCGAATGTCACTGCATTGATCGTGGAAGTGTTGCTGAACGTGACCGTGGGCTCGTTGACATAGATCGGGCTCGGGCTCCAGGTGAACCCTGCGACCACGGGAGCGGGACTGTCGACGCTGGCACTGCTATTGGCCGTGCAACCGTTCGCCGTCTGTGTCACGACGACATAAATACCCGGGCAAAGGCTGGTGAAAATTGGTGCTGCTTGGAAACTTGTGCCGCCATTGATGCTGTACAGTACGGCATCGTCATCGGCGATGGTGATCATGCCATCACAAATCCCCGGGCATGTCTCATCAACCGAAGCGACCGCATCGATCACAGCAGGCACTGGTTCGCCGATGGTGAACTCAACCTCGGTATTGCAGCCGTTCATATCGAGTACGATCACATTGTAGGTGCCAGCGCAGAGGCCGGTTGCAGTGGCCGTGTTCCCGGCAATACCGCCGGACCATTGGTAAGTGTACAAGCCGCCAACGGTATTGCCTCCAGTGGCGGAAACGTTCGCTGTTCCGTTGCAATCGCCATTGCAGATGGCATCGGTCGTGACCATTGTTGGCATGATCGCGTCGGTGAAGGTGATGGTCACTTCATCGAAGCTGGCACATCCATCCATGCTGGTGATGCTCCAGGTCAAGGTATGTGGACCACCATTGGACGCGCTTATCGAAGTGGATGGATCAGTGGGGTCTTGGAAGAGCACGCCGGTCGGACCGCTCCAACTGCCACTGCTCCAATTTCCCGTGGCGTTCAAAGTGTACTCCAAGGTGCAACTCACGGCATCGGCACCGGCGTTCGGCGGAGCCACCAGGAATACACTGACCGTGGCGCTGGCACTGGCATTGGGGCAGGGCGCCGCACCGAACACCGTGTATGTATATGCACCTTGCGGGTCGCTCGCCGGATCGAAAGTGCCGGTGCTGGCCGAGCCGTTCGGCGCGGTCCAGGTTCCTCCGGGATCGGGTGTGCCGCCCAGCAGTGCGAAGAGGTAGATCGGCGAAGCTTCAGGGCAAAGCGTCACCGTTCCGTTGGTGCCTGCAATGGGCAATGGGTTCACGGTGATCAGGATGGTGGCACTGGCGTTGGGACAGGGCGCTGTTCCTGCAACCGTGTACGTGTATGATCCCGGTGTGTCGCTTCCAGCGGTGAACGTGGTGCCAGAGAAAGCGCCGGGTCCCGACCAGCTCCCACCGGCATCGGGGCTGCCCGCCAAATGGTCCACCAAGGTGTAAGTGCCACTGTTGGAACAAAGGGTCAGTTCGGCGTCAGCACCGGCATCAACGGCCTGCACCACAGCGATCTGCACCAGGGCCGTGTCATTGATGCACGGTGCTGGCACGACAAGCACATAGGTGTAGGTGCCTGCCGCATGTATCGCTGGATCGAAGTTGCCAGCGAAGGGGTTGCCATTCGGGTCGAGCCAGATCCCGCCGGCATCGGGTGTTCCAAGCAACTGTTCGAAGAGCGCGGTCGGTGCATGGCTGCTGCACATGCTCAGTGTTCCGTCCACACCTGCATCCGCATCGCTGATCACATTCACCGTCACAGTTGCCGAGGCGGCAGGGCAGGGTGCCGTACCCGCAACGGTGTACGTGTATGCACCGGGTGCATGTGTGCCGGTGATGAAGGTCCCATTGAATGCAGCACCGGACGGTCCGGTCCATGTGCCATTCGCATCCGCATTGCCCAGGTTGGGGAACAGGTCCACCGGATCCCCGCTGATGCAGAGGTTCATGATGGCATCCTGTCCGGCAATTGGTATCTGTGTCACCGACACCGTGACCTGCGCAATTGCTGCAGGGCAGGGCGCGATCCCGGCAACCGTGTAGCCATATGCTCCGACTGGGTCAGCAGCCGGATCGAATGTGCCCGATGCCGGACCGCCACCGGGAAGTGTCCAAGTGCCATCCGGATCCGGTGTGCCAACGAGGATGGTGAAAAGATCCACCACATCGCCCGTGGCGCATGCGGCCACCGACCCATCACTACCAGCATCGGGTGGTTGTACAAGGCTGACCTCCACCGTGGAACTGACGCTGCTGCAAGGAGGTGGCACTGAGATGCTGTAGGTATAGACCCCGGCAACATCGGTCGCTGGCTCGAATGTACCGGAGAAGGCTGCGCCGCTTGGGGTCGTCCACGTGCCACCCTGGTCCGGTGAACCTTCCAAACTATTGAACAGATCGGAGGGCGCATCGGAAGTACACAGTTCAATGAACCCAGGACCTCCCGGGTCGGGTGTGCTTACCACGGTGACCGTTACCGAAGCCGCATCCGCAGGACAAGGCGCAGTGCCAGCCAACGTGTAAGTGTAGGTGCCTGCGTTCATCGTCGCGGGGTTGAAGAGACCACCGGCCACAGGGCTTGGACCACTCCATATTCCACCGGCATCCGGTGTTCCATTCAACGAGGGGAACAAGTCCGTTGCTGGACTGCTGATGCAGAGCGTGAGTGATCCATCGCTACCTGCATCGGGTGGTTGCACCACGGTCATCGTCACGGTGCTGCTGGCATCCCCGCAGGGTGGCGGCACACTGATGGTGTAGGTGTACACACCGGCGTTCATCGTAGCGGGATCGAACTGCCCACCGACCACGGCGCTCGGTCCGCTCCAGGCGCCACCGGCATCAGGCGTTCCATTCAATTCGTCAAAGAGGTCGATCGCATTGTCAGTCGCACACAGTGTGGCATTGCCCGGTGTACCCGCATCGGGCGCTGCTACCACGGTAACTGTCACTGTTGCTGCATCTGCAAGACAAGGCACAGTGCCTGCCACGGTGTAGGTGTACGTGCCCGCGTTCATTGTGGGGGGGGTGAAGAGACCACCGGCCACGGGACTGGGTCCGCTCCAGTTTCCGCCGGCATCAGGTGTTCCATTCAGCGAGGGGAACAAGTCCGTTGTGGGACTGCTGATGCAAAGGGTGAGTGATCCATCACTACCTGCGTCGGGTGGCTGTACCACGGTCATCGTCACAGTGCTGCTGGCATCCACACAGGGTGGCGGTACGCTGATGGTGTAGGTGTACACCCCGGCGTTCATCGTTGCGGGATCGAACTGCCCGCCAGTAACGGCGCTCGGTCCGCTCCATGCACCACCGGCATCGGGTGTTCCACCGAGTTGGTTGAAGAGGTCGATCGTATTTTCCGTAGCGCAGAGCGTGGCATTGCCCGGTGTGCCCGCGTCGGGCGCGCTCACCACGTTAACGATGACGGTCGCTGCATCCGCAGGGCATGGCACAGTGCCAGCCACGGTGTAGGTGTAGGTACCCGCATTCATCGTGGCGGGGTTGAAGAGACCACCGGCCACAGGGCTTGGTCCACTCCATGTTCCACCGGCATCCGGTGTTCCATTCAACGAGGGGAACAAGGCCGTCGCGGGACTGCTGATACATAGCGTGAGCGATCCATCACTACCTGCATCGGGTGGCTGCACCACGGTCATCGTCACGGTGCTGCTGGCATCCACACAGGGTGGCGGCACACTGATGGTGTAAGTGTACACACCGGCGTTCATCGTAGCCGGATCGAACTGCCCACCGACCACGGCGCTCGGTCCGCTCCAAGCGCCACCGCCATCGGGCACTCCACCAAGTTGATCAAAAAGCAACACAGCCACATCCGAAGCGCATAGCGTCATCGAACCCGGTGTTCCTGCATCCGGGTTGGTCACAACTACCACCTCCACCACTGCGGAAACGAAAGGGCATGGTGCTGTGCCATTCACGGTATAGGTGTATGGTCCGACAACGCTAGTGCCCGGTGTGAACGTACCGTTTGACGCGCTTCCTCCCGGTCCCGTCCAGATGCCTCCTCCATCAGGCGTGCCGTTCAAGCCTGTGATCAGAGCAGTTGCTGGACTGGATGAACACAGGGTGAGCCCCCCGTCAATACCCGCATCCGGCATTGGGTTGACGTTCACGGTCACAATAGCGTTCTCGTTGGGGCATGGCGCAATGCCGTTCACCGTGTAGATGTACACACCAGCGATCATCGTTGCAGGATCGAACTGATCGCCAGCCAAGGCACTGGGTCCATTCCATGTGCCGCCTGCATCGGGAGTTCCGCCGAGCAAGGCGAAGAGCCCGACGGCAGCATCGGTGCTGCACAGCGTGATGTTTCCATCTATGCCTGCAAGGGGTGGAGTGTTCACCGTCACCAAAACGGTCGCGCTTTCACTGGGGCATGGAGCCGATCCATCGACGCTGTAG
>JBGTIB010000086.1:0-8187 GCA_041745875.1 Flavobacteriales bacterium
GCCAGCTGTTCTGCCACCCGATGTCGAAGGCCACATGGGTGATGCCCTGTGCCAGGTCGGTGTCCACCAGCGAAACGTTGGTGACCTGGATGTCATTGGCGCTTGTGGTGCTGCCAGCAAAGAGCATCACGGATGCGGCCAGTGCGATGGAAGAAGGACGGAAGTAGGAAGTGATCATGTCGGATACAGGTTTGTCGGCGAAGAGCTGTGGACAAACCTATCCGGACGGCATGCTCCCGTCAATATACCATTCGTTATATCGCCACTGGATGGCGCGTCAATACTGCGTTTGCGCATGTCGATGGATCACCGGTACGCTGCTCTTGCACATCGAGCGGGTCCATTCGACCACTTTTCGCCCCCGGCGGATCGGATCATCTACTCGCCTTCCTCCACTTTCTTCCGGTTATCCGCCGGCAAGCGATCGAAGAACAGATGGTCCGGATCGATCACTACGGCACCTGGCTTTTCCGCAGTGCGGAAGGTCAGGCGATTCTCCCCGGTACGGAGCTTCAGGCGTTGCCGGGCCAGCGGCTCATCGCCCTTCTCCTTGTCCTTGCCGAATCGCATCTTCGGCAACACTGCGATGTCCATCCAATCGGCCATCGGCACTGGCGTTTCGCGGCCCAGTGAATCGCTGTGCATCTTCTCTGCGGTGATCAGCACATCCACGGTCCAGGTGCTATCGGCCTCCATGCGCGCCGTGGCCTCAGTGACGGCGTTGTTGTACAGGGTGATGTGTTTGATGTTGTCATCAAGCAGGTACAGCAGACTATCCGGTGTTATGGCCCGCAAGGCGCGGTACATATCCAGCGAGGTGGGGTAGGGCGGCTCGGCGTATCCGAAACTGTCCACCATCTGGCGAAAGGCCTGGTTGATCACGTCCTCTCCAAGGAATTCGCGCAATCCGTAGAGCATCACACTGCCCTTGTTGTAGTGGATGTAGCCCTGGTTCTCCACGGTCATCAATGGCGATTCGCCGATGGCTTCACTGCCGCGGGCGTTCTGGTACTTATCGGCCTCGTACTTCATGAACTTCCGCATATGCGGCCGACCGTACTCCTGCTCCATCACCATCAGCGCGGTATACTGCGCCATGCTCTCGCTGAGGAAGGTCGCGCCCTGCATCACGGCGCCGATCACCTGATGCGCCCACCACTGGTGCCCCATCTCGTGCGACACCACATAGAACACCGGGTCGATATCCTCCTTCTTGCGCAGGTCGGTGATGAAACCGATGGCCTCGCTGTACGGCATGGTGCCGGGGAAGGCCTGAGCGAAGCTGGCGTAACGCGGGAACTCGATGATGCGCGCCTGTTTGTGCTTGTAGGGTCCGAAATGTTCGTTCGCATACGCCAGCGTTTGCTTCATGCTGCTCACCATGCGCGGCACGTTCACGCCGTGCTCCTTTTGATAGTACACCTCGATGTCGACCTCACCCAGTTTGTCTCGCGTCACTTCATAATTGGCGCTCATGAAGCTGTAGAAGTTCAGCGAGGGATGGTCCACTTCGTATCGGAAATGTCGACGGCCATTCTCCTCCCATTCCTTCACCAGGCTGCCGGGGGCGATCGCGATCTGGTCCGGCGCCGTGCTGATCGTTGTATTGACGACCACCCAATCACTGTGCTGTACCAAGTAGTTCTGCATGCGGTGGTCAGGATCCTGGGAAAGCAGCGGCGTGCGGCGGTTGGGCGGCAACTCGAATTTGCGTCGATCGTTCTTATCCATGATCTCGAAGTTGGCTTGGTAGCCGATCATGGGCAGTAGGTCCATATTGTTGAAGAAGCTTCCGTTCTGCACAATGCCGGTGAAGGACACGCGATTCTCAAAGCCCTTGGCGGCATAGCCCCCACTGACAGTGAAGCGCAGGTCGGCGCCAGGTGCCAAGGGCGGAGAGATGCGGTACATGCGCTGCTCCATATCCTTATCGTCGAGCACCACCGTGGCTCCGGGGATATCGAGCTGCAAGTCCATACGATCGGGCAGGCTCAAGTACAGCGTGTCGATTGGCCGTACACTCTTGTTACGCATGGTGATGTCCGCCCGGTAACGCATGGCGCGTTTCTCCGGTTCCAGGTCGATCGTGAACTCCACGGCCGTGTAGTGCGGCTGCTCCATCCCTTGGAAGCGCTTGTACTGTTTCTCGTAGTCCACCTGCTGCTGCTCGCGCTCATCGCTGGTGGTGTACTCGTTCAACACCTTGGTGTTGTAGTAACCCCAAGCAGCCATACCGCTGAACAGTACGACCAAGGCGATCGCCGGTACACGTGCCGTGGCGAAGCGCTGTTTCGCACTGTGCCAGCGCCAGCGCCAGGCGTTGTCGTTGCCGCGTACCAGGAACAGCCAGCCGATGTACAGCAGGATGGCGGCGAACACCATCCAGTAGAGGCGGAAGAACAGCCAGCCCGGCAGGTATGGCCCGAAGCCGTTCATGTCCGAGTACGTGAGTCCGGAGGAACCACTCAACCGTACCAGGTTCGACTCCACATCCAATGCGCTCCACCCGAAGATGTTCAGCACCACCAGCAGGATGAACACGAAGTATCCCAGGTACTTGTTGTTCACCACAACATGCACGAACATCGCCATGGCAGCGAAGAATGCGAAACCGAGCGTGGTAGGTATGATCAGATAGGTGAGGTACACCATGGGTTGCAGCCGCGTGTAGCCGTTCAGCAACTGGGTGACCATGCCCGAGAGCGTGGCAAAGCACATCACTACGAGGACCACCGTGACGAGCGCGGCGAACTTGGCCAACAGCCCCGCGCCGGTGGAAAGCGGCAGTGCATTGGTGATGCCGTCGATGCGCGGATCCCGTTCCTTCCAGACCAGTTGCCCTGCATAGAAGGTGACGACGATGATCAGGTAGATGAAGAGACCTCCCTGGATCGCATCGGCCACGTTGTAGGTGACCGGATAGGTGGTGTTGCCGTAGAGCTCAGTAACAAAGGCCAGCGACACAAGGAGCTGCACGATGCCGAGCGACATGATCAGGATGAAGGGCGTGCTCTTCAGGATGCCCTTCACATCACCGAGGTAGAGGTTCGTGAACCACTTGCGGCGCGCCACCGCATCGAAGCGTAGTGGCACTTTCGGAAGTGGCACATGGGCAAAGGAAGGCTTGTTGCTGGTGTCGGCCTCGAGCGCTTTCACCTTTTGCACCCGGTCGGTGAAGGAGAAGCGGAAGAGTCCGAAGAGGAACACGCCCACGCTTACCGCGATCCACAGGAGGCGGTTCCAAAGCAACATGCCTGTGGCTGGGAGGAGCATGGTATTCTTGTCCTCCACCGTCCAGTACTTGGTGGCCACCTGGAAGGCGGTGCCGCCGAAGGGATCAACGAGCACGCCGATCCATTCGTTCTCCAGATCGCTTGTGAAAGCGCTCGCGATACTGAAGCCAACCAATAGGGCGATGGCGGTGATGAATGCGGCCATGGTGTTCCGCAGCAGCACACTGACAGCGAAGATGATGCTCGCGCAGAACAGCACGTTCGGAATGGCGAACAGCAGGATGGCCTGCATGTGGTGGACAGCCTGGTTGGGGCCTATCCGCACGTCTTCGATGCCCGGCCACATGCTGCCGACCAGGAAGCCGATGCTCACACCCAGCATGGGCAGCAGCGCAACGAAGGTGCTGCCAAGGAACTTGCCGATCAGGTAGGAGGCCTTCGATACCGGAGTGCTGAAGACGATCTGTGCCGTATTACTCGTGAAGTCGCGGATCGCGGTGGCGTTGACGAAGGCGGTCACAAGGAGCAGACCCAGGGTGCTCCATGTGGCATACCAGAGGTAGAGCAGGTACGGCGCATTCTTCAGCACGTTCCCCACGGCCAGGCCGATCTGCACGTTGTCGCTCACCACCGCTGCGCCGGTCAGGAAAGCGATGAGGGCGATGAAGATGTACGCCATGGGCTGACGCAGCCAGTAGCGCACCTCGAAGAGGAAGAAGCGAAGGATCATACGGCTGCGGTTTCGCGGTTGCTACGGTGGATGGCCCCGAAGAACACGTCCTCCAGACTGGGTTCGGCACGCAAGAAGCCGTTGCCCGGGTCGATGTCGCTCATCACATGGATGATCGGTGTACCGGCCACCAGCTTGTTGCTGATCAGGTCGTGCGTGGTGGCGTATTGTTCCAACTCGAGCTTGCCGATGGCCTTCTCCCAAACCTTGCCCTTCATGGCTGCAAGCGCATCGCTTGGTGCACCCGCAGAAAGCAATCTGCCCTTGTTGATGATCGCCATGTTGCTGCAGAGTTCCTGCACGTCCTGCACAATGTGCGTGCTGAGGATCACCACCACGTTCTCGCCGATCTCTGTGAGCAGGTTGTAGAAGCGGTTGCGTTCGCCGGGATCCAGACCTGCAGTGGGTTCGTCCACGATGATCAACTTCGGATCACCGATCAGTGACTGCGCGATACCGAAGCGCTGCTTCATGCCACCGCTGAATCCGCTGATGCGGCGCTTGCGGAATTCCCACAGGTTCACCCGTTGCAGCAGGGCCTCCACCAATTCCTTGCGCTGGGCACCATTCACCACGCCTTTCAGCAAGGCGATGTGGTCCAGCATCTCGTAGGCGCTCACCCTGGGGTACACCCCGAACTCCTGCGGCAGGTAGCCGAGCACCTCGCGTACGGCTTGCTTGTCGTTCAGCACATCGATGTTGCCGAGCATGGCCGAACCGCTATCCGCTTCCTGCAACGTGGCGAGGATGCGCATCAGCGTGCTCTTGCCTGCGCCGTTGGGGCCCAGCAGTCCGAACATGCCGGTGGGGATGTGCAGGCTGACGTTGTCCAGCGCTTTCACGCCGTTGCCGTAAGTCTTGCTGAGGCCGGTGATGGTGAGTTCCATGGAATGCGGGTTGTGTTTCAGGCGCAAGATGCCAAAGTATCGGATCGGTCGGGGTGGGTTTACATGAACGGTTCAGGATCGACCATGGGCGGAACGGTGCCACCGGTCGGCCCGCTTTCGGTGCCGTACGATCATGGCATTACCGCACCAGCTCGAAAGGCAGATGCTCCGCGTTGCGCTCGTACTCCGCGATCAGTGCTTCGCGCAGTTCCGTGCTCTTGGCCATTTCTTCATAGGTGAGCAACTCCACCTCCTTGATGCGCTCGTCCGTAGGGTTGGCACGCATCTCCTCCCGGTACGGATCAAGTACCGGTAAGAATGGTGCATAGGGGTCCTCCATGTTGCGGACCACCATGTAGCCGAAAGCGGCGTGGTGGGCCGCATCGAAGGAGGTGCCAAGGTCCATGACACGATTGAAACCGGTACACACGTGCGTCACCACCTTTTCTCCTTCGCGGTGCACGTAGTAGAAGTGCGCGGTGATCCGCATGGCGCTGTTGATGTGCATGGGAGCGACGCGGGTTCCGTGGAGGCTTGGTGCCATCAAGCGTTGGAAGGTGGTGTCGGCCATCAGCAGCATAGCGTAACCTGCACGGACGGCATGGCTATCCGGGAGCAGCTTCAGCAACTCCCGCTCGCGGCTAAAGGCTTCGGAGTAGTTGTCATAGAGGTAGGCGTGATAGGCCCATAGTGCCGAGAATCGAGCCTCCCGATCGGCATGACCAAGCATGCTATCGATCCCGGTATTCAGGTAAGGCGTCCCTTCGTATTCGGCGATCTTCAGTGAGAACAGGTCCGTGAAGTGGATGCTATCGGGTTCATGGTTGTCCATCATCTCCGGATCCATCGACATACCATGGATAGGCAGGAGAAAAAGTAGAATGAGCGGGATATGGGAAGGAGCGATCATGGAGGGAAGGTAATATGTGATCGATACCTAAAGGGGTGCGAGTATCGATCGGCCATCATCGTGCAGTCCATCGCAGAAAAAGTCGTGCTTTTGTTGGACCTGGGTATGCACAGCGGACGTTTTCGTTGTTCACTGCGTCTTCAGGTCCAATACGATCTCCATGCGCTTCATACTCACGTTAGCCATCCTGCTCTCTACTACCACCGTCAACTCGCAACAGGTCGATTGGCTCACCGGCGATCCGGTCGCTTTCGACCTGAACCCTGGCATGCCGCGTCACGCGATCGCCTCGGCACCATCCAACCTAGTGTCCATGCGAGCGGATTCCGTTTCGGGAATATTCGGCAACACGGTATTCGGCACCGTGGTTTTGGAGGCGATAGATCCCACCTTGGGTGATACGTGGCTTTCCTGCCTCCTGTCCGATTCCGTTTCGGTCGGTGCTGCTGTGGTCAGTCCGGTGGGCATTGCCTATTTCTCGGGTAGCTTCATGGGCGATGCACTGCAATTCTGCGACGGTTCCCAGCTACCCGGACTTGGTGGCCTCTTCACGGTGAACCACTTCGTGATGGCGTGGAACCTCAATACGGGCCAGCCATTGTGGAGCCGCAACCTGGACCTGACCTTCCCTGACATCATCGAACCGGCTGCACTGGCCGTGGACCCCGAAGGCAACCTTTGGTATTCCGCCATGGAGTTCAGCCAGGGCCACCTGGTACAAGTGGACTTCTTTGGCGATGATGTCCAAACGCGCACCGTCAGTGGCATCCGAAGGTTCGGCACACTGAGCTTCGATCCCTGGGGCGGGTTGTACGTGAGCGGTTCCTGCGAGAACGGTACGCTCACCTTCGCAGGCCAGGGCTTCCCTATGGAAAGCGACGAGGGTTACAACATGTTCGTGTTTCGCTACCGGCCCGATGGTTCGCCTGGCTTCGCGCAATTCGGTGAGGACGTCACCTTCACGGATCCGACCGTGGTCGCTACCAGCGATGGCCACGCTTACCTGGCAGGAGCATTGCACTTGGATGGCGAGGTGTGGCCGGGTCTACAGTTCGACGGTTTCGACTGGGGTGCCGATGTGTTCATCGCCAAACTCGATAGCACGGGCCAGTTCCTCTGGGGCAAGGAAGGTCACTCGGCCGGTGTTGGCATCACAGGTGAGGTGGAACGCGCGCAAGGACCGTGCATCGCCGTGGATGCCTTGGATCGCGTGTTCTTCACTGGTGTCGTGCGTGGGGTGGTGGATTGGGGTGAAGGTGTGATGAGCGAGGGCGTGATGCCTGACCGCAGTCTGACGGTCGTTGCATTCGAGATCGATGGCACACCGCAATGGGCTACCACCAGCGAGCCTTCGCCTTGGTTCGTTACCGCGCAATCCATAGCTGCCACTGCCGAAGCTGGTGCGATCCACTTCATCGCTCATGCTGCATCAGCGTTCACTTTCGATGGGCATGCCGTGGGCGCGGACATGGCGCAGACCGCTGTGGTCGGTCGCATCAATGCGATCACGACCGGCTTCACGGAGCAACCCACCATGTTGGGCATGCACGCCTGGCCCAACCCGGTGGCCGATGTGCTCTTCGTGGAATTGGAGGCCACCGTGGTGCTGCCCGCTGAGTTGTTCAACAGCGCTGGTCAGCGGGTGCTCAACATCACCTTGCAGCCGGGGCGGAACACCGTACACATGGGCGGGCTCGCGCCGGGGCTGTACCTGATGCGCGCGGTGGATGGGAGCGATGTGCGGGTGGTGAAGGAGTAGTGCCCTGCGGGAATTTCCAATGGTCAATTTCCAATGTTGAATGATCAAGTGTCGCAGGGAGGCACAGGATCGCTGGGTCTTGTCAGTTGGCCGTTGATCATTGCAGAGCTGCGTGCGCGGGTCGTCCTGGTTATCTTTGAAGCATGTCGACCACAGAACTACGCAAGCGCGTGATCGCCCGGTTGAAGGTCTCGAAGGACGTCAAGGTGCTCCGCGAGGTGGACCGTTTGCTGAAAGGAGTGGAGCAGGAGGTGGCGCCATACCTCACCACTGAGGACCAGCGCAAGTCCATCTCCAAGAGCCGAACGGCATTGAAGAAGGGCCGGGTGCGCACTGCCGCACAAGTGGACAAAGCCGTTGGTGAATGGCTCGGCAAATAGTCTGGACCGTTCCAGGGGAGAAGGACCTGAGGGCCATTCTTGAGTACTGGGTGGAAAGGAACGGCTCAGCGACTTTCAGCCTGAAGTTGTACCCCCGGATCAAAGCGACTGTGGCGCGTACCCTGCAGCATCCCTTCATTGGTCGGCCTACCGACATCGATGGTATCCGTGTACTGCGCGTGGGGGAGTACCTGATCTTTTATGAGGTGATGGCCGATGCGATCGTGGTACACCGCGTTTGGGATGGCAGGCAGGACCTATCGAAACTGGAGTTCTGAGCGGCCGCGC